>NATO01000105.1 GCA_002085385.1 candidate division Zixibacteria bacterium 4484_93 | reverse complement strand
ACGGCGATAAGGGATTTCATCCTTCCCGATAGGATTATTTGTGGTGTCGAGGGGGATTATGGAAAGCGTGTCCTTGGCTCACTCTACAGCGGGATTGCGAGACCGGATAGGCCCATACTTTTTATGGCTACCGTCGACTCGGAGCTCGTCAAATATGCATCGAATACATTTCTGGCGCTAAAGATATCGTTTATAAACGAAATAGCGAGTTTCTGTGCCTCGCTTGGTGGCGATATTGATGAGGTAGCAAAGGGAATGGGTCTGGATAGGAGGATTGCTCCAAGGTTCCTGCACGCAGGCATAGGGTTTGGTGGTAGCTGTTTCCCGAAGGACACGAAAGCACTCGTATATGAGATGGAGAAACGTTCACTTTACCCCGGAATCTTGAAGGAAGTCCTCAAGCGCAACCAGCTCCAGAGGATGCTCGTCATCGAGAAGTTGAAAATGCTGTATCCCGAGGGTATCAGTGGAAAATCTGTCGGCATCTGGGGGCTATCGTTTAAGCCCAATACAGACGATATGAGGAATGCCCCCTCTATCGATATAATATCTGCCCTTCTCGAGGAAAAAGCAGTCGTCAGGGCATACGACCCTTATGCAATGAAGCAGGCAAATCGTATCTTCCCAGATGTTACCTATTGCCCGAATGCTTACGATGCGGCGAGGGAAGTGGATGCACTGCTTGTGCTCACAGAATGGCACGAATTCCGTGACCTCGATTTCGAGAGGGTTGTCTCTCTGATGCACAACCCTGTTATGGTCGATGGGCGAAATATGTTCAACCCCTGGGATATGAGCCGACTCGGTTTCCGATATCTATCCATCGGTAGAAGGGACTATATCTGATTCGAAATGTATCTATCGAAGCTCGAGATAGTCGGTTTTAAGTCGTTCCCGCGGCGGACGACCCTTCACTTCGGGAAGGGAATATCGGCTATCGTCGGTCCGAACGGCTGCGGCAAATCCAACATATTCGACGCTATCCGCTGGGTAATAGGCGAGCAGCGGCTTTCTGTCCTGCGGAGCGACAGAATGTCCGATGTTATCTTCAAAGGAACGGCGAGCAGGAAGCCGCTCTCGTATGCCGAGGTGACTATCCACCTCTCAGAGGCGAGAGGAGTTGTTCCAATTGCTGGGGGGGATGAGCTTGTACTAACAAGACGTTTCTTCCGCTCGGGCGAGGGGGAGTATCTGATAAACGGTGTCCCCGCCAGACTGAAGGATGTGAATAATCTCCTGCTTGACTCTGGAATCGGGCGCCGTAGCTACTCGTTCATCGAACTCAATATGATCAGGCGGATGATATCCGGCGATAAAAATGACCGACGCTCTATATTTGAGGAGGCTGCCGGCGTCTCCAAGTATCGCTCCGACATCCACGAGGCACAGATAAAGCTCGCTGATACAGAGGGTAAAATCGAGCGAATTCGCGACATTATGCTCGAGGTGGAGGAACGAGCTCGTATTCTCAAAAAACAGGTCAGAAGAGCGAAGAGGTTTAGAAAGCTCAAGCAGAAGATAGCCAACCTTGAGATGAAGGTGCTTGCTATCGAGTACAGAGAACACTCCTCGCATATGAAGAAGCTCGAAGGTTCACTCTCATCGTTTGTCGATAGGATAAACTCACTCGACTCGAGAATATCCTCAATCGAGGCGGAAATTTCATCTGTTTCCTCCGATAGAATAAGGCTGGAAAAGCAGGTTGTCGAGCAGGGAGAGTCGATACGACGGACGGAAAAGGCTATCCGTGAAATCGAATCGGAGATTGTGAGAACCGAGGAAAGACAGAAAAACACAGAGGAGACCATCAAACGACTGGAAGGGGAAGTTGCATCGCTTCGGGAAAAACGCAAGAACACCTCGTCTGAGCTTGCAAAGGCAAAAAGACAAAAGGCGACCCTCGAGAAAAAGATACAGGAACTGACAGACAGGACTGCATCCGCAAGAGAGCATCTCGGTGAGCTTGATACATCGCTTGCAGACGGGAAAAAGAAACTGGCTGCAACAGAGAAGAAACTGTGGCAACTGACATCCAAGATAGATTCTGTCAAAGAGGCGATATTATCGACAAAGCAGGAGCAGAAACTTGTTAGTGAGAGGCTGGCTGCCTCGGAATCGCAGCTCGAAGATATAAGAATAAAAATAGGAAAATGCACAGACGATACCGAGAAGACCAAAGCAAAGATAGATGAGCTAACCGTCACTATCCAGACACTCTCCGATGAGCTGGAAAAAAGGAAGCAGAGAAAAGGTGAACTATCCTCCGTGATAGAGGAGGTCCGCGGCGAGAAATCGAGGGTTACACTCGAGGCAAAAGAGATAGAAACGAGGCTAAATCTAATCACTCAATCTATCGAGAATTACGAAGGTTACGGTGAAGGAGTTAAGAAAATACTTGAGAAGAGAAATAGCCTCCCAGGGGTTCATGACACGGTTGCTGCTATGCTCGATGTCGACCCCGATGTGGTTGGTGGAGTCGAGCGTGTTCTCGGAGAGCGGCTCCAGTATATCGTTGTCGATTCCCGCGAGAACGCAATTGAGATAAGGAAGCGTCTCACCGACGAACTGGATTTCGGTTTTATCATCCTCGATGAACTGCCCAAACAGTCTTCTCCCCTTGACCCGGTGGTATCTCGTATGGTCTCCTGCCCTGATTTCCCAAATCTTGTGCAATATCTGTTTGCTGATGTGGAGCTTGTGGCTCTTCTGGACAATTGCAGCTCGGACAAGCATCTCGCTGTGACATACACAGGTGATGGCATCTCATCTCCTGGGCTTCTCTATTTCGGGAAGCCGAAGGCATCCGAATCGGGTCTCATCGAGAGAAGGCTCATACGGGCTGGGCTGGAAAAGGAAAGAGATAAAATCCTGCTCTCGCTCGAGCGCCTGGAGAAACGGGAATCCTCGCTCCTTGCAGATTCAGCGGAGGAGGAGAAGGGTATCTCTGAGCTGACATCGGATATCGAACAGACTGTCTCCGAGGTCGCTAGGTTTGAGAAGCAATTGACCTCTCTTGTTTTTAGGTCGCGCGAGCTCGAGGAGAAGCGAAAATCTCTTCTCGAGCAGAAGGCAGAAGCGGAGGCTTCCATTGAGAAGTTATTATCTCGTGAAGGGCATCTTGCTCGTGAGCTGGAAGAACTCGATGCAAAATTTAATGAGCTTGACGCCGAATTCAAAGATAAGAGCAGACTCCAGCGTAAAATGGAGGAGGAAAGAAGAAGAGCCGCATCTATTCTCGCATCGGGTGAGAATGAGCTTGTCCAGCTGCACTCGGATGTCGTCTCACTTGGCCGTGAGCTCGAGCGGATGAACCTGTTCCTCGCAGACTACCGGAGCAATCTTGAGCAGCTCGAGAAGAGTAAAAAAGAATCGAGAGCCCTCTTGTCCAGGCAGGGTCGAACCCTTGTCCGCCTCCGGAAGAAGCTGGATACACTTTTCGATAGGCGCGACAGTGAGGAGGCAAACCTCGATACACTGAGGGAGAGATTATCATCCGTTGCATCGAAGATTAGTCAGCTCGAGGGCAAGCTCTCACCGCTCCGCAGGGAGAAGGAGCAGAACCTCACAGGAAAGAGTGAGATAGAAGCACTACTCGGTGAAGAGAAGAAAAAGCTCGAAGCCATCCTTTTGAAGGCTCGCAGAGAGTACAAAACGGATGCAGACAGCCTTCTTTTGATGGAGATTGCCGAGAAGGATAAAAGAGAAATTGAAACAGGCATTGCACGGTATCGGCGGCAGGCGGAAGAAATAGGTGGAGTGAACTTCGAGGCTGAGGCAGAGTATGAGCAAGTGAGCCAGAGGCTCAGCTTCTACAGAGAGCAGTATAACGACCTTGTCGAGGCGGAGAGGAAGCTGACCGGCACCATCAAATCACTCGATAACGAGGCAAGAAGACTGCTTCTCGAGACCTTCCTGAAAACAAGGGAAAACTTTGCTATAACCTTCGGCGAGCTTTTCATCGGTGGAGAGGCGGACCTTATCTTGACCGATGAGTCGGATGTCCTCGAGAGCGACATAAAGATAGTAATCAAGCCGAAGGGTAAGCGTCCACTGCCGCTATCACAGTTCTCGGCGGGGGAGCAGACTCTTGCGACCCTTGCCCTGCTTTTCGGGATATATCTTGTCAAGCCGTCTCCGTTTTGCCTTCTCGATGAGGTCGATGCCCCGCTCGATGAGGCTAATATAGTGCGGTTCACCGCTATGATTAAGAAATTCTCTGCTAATACACAATTTGTCGTTGTCACACACCAGAGAAAGACTATGGAAATGAGCGAGTATCTCTATGGTGTCTCGATGGAGGAGGAGGGAATATCCAAGGTCATCACACTCAGGATGGAGGATTTGAAACTTGGACTTTAAGGTTGACAAATTTGATAATCTTTTTATCATAATCCTATCTGCAACTGAGGAGGTAAGCAAATGTCGGTGGTTTTTTTGAGTGAATCGAACTTTTCTAATGAGGTCGAGCGTTCGGAGCTGCCTGTCCTGGTCGACCTGTATGCTGACTGGTGTGCACCCTGTAAGGCTATGGAACCAGTGCTGGAGGCTGTTGAGCGGGAGTTCACAGGCAGGCTGAAGGTTTGCAGAGCAGATGTGGCTCAAGCCCCTCGGCTCGCCACTCGATTCAAGATATTCTCCATCCCGACACTATTGCTCTTCAATGAAGGTGCTGTGATGGACAAGCTCGTTGGAAATGTCTCGAAGGAGAGACTCATCGATAGAATAAACAATATCCTGTTAAAAAAAGAGGCAAAGTGATAAAAAAGCTATTTCTACTCTTGTTGACTGGGCTGATTCTTGCCGGCTGCTCCGGCTCACAGAAGGGGAAAAATGAGTCGGCTTCAAAAAAGGTCGCGGTGACCGAGCTGGGGACACAGAGAATATCGGATACGATGGTCGTCCCACTCGAGACAGCGGAGCCTCCTAACCCGACACCGGAGGAGATAAAAAAAGCAAAGAAGAAATGCCTATATGACTTTGACCTTATAACCGTGGATGGCGGGAAACTCAGCCTCTGCGATTATAGGGGTAAGGTGCTGATAGTCGATTTCTGGGCGACCTGGTGTGGACCCTGCAGAATTGAGATACCGGGTTTTGTCGAGCTCAAGCGGGAGTATAGTAACAAAGATTTTGAGATAATCGGTGTCTCGCTCGATAGAGGCGGACCATCCGTTGTCAAGAGCTTCGCATACAAAATGGGGATTAATTACCCGCTCGTTATGGCTAACCGCCAGATACTGCTCGCATTCGGCAGTATCTCGGCGATACCTACAACATTCCTCCTCGACAG
>NATO01000104.1 GCA_002085385.1 candidate division Zixibacteria bacterium 4484_93 | reverse complement strand
AAAATTGCAGAAAATCCGAATCAAGCTTCGAGCATACGACCATGTAATCCTCGACAAGTCCACCGAGGAGATAATCGAGGTAGCAAAACGGGCTGGAGCGACCGTTGCAGGGCCGATTCCTCTACCAACAAACAGGAGGGTCTATACGGTTTTGCGTTCACCTCACATCAACAAGAAGTCGAGAGAGCAATTCGAGATGAGAATCCACAAGCGGCTAATAGATATCTATGACCCGACAGGAAAGGCGGTCAATTCCATTATCCAGATAGACCTGCCAGCCGGGGTCGATATCGAGCTTATTACATAAGCGGGAACAGGAGAAATCCTATGATAGGGATAGTCGGAAAGAAAATCGGTATGACACGAATCTTCGATGAGGATGGGAAAGCAATCCCCGTCACTGTCATACAGGCAAAACCGAACAGGATAACACAGGTAAAAACCACCAAAAAGGACAACTACAACGCCATCCAGGTGGGTGCCTTCGAGATACCAATCCACAAGGCAAATAAGCCAATGCAGGGGCACCTCAAAGGGAAAAAAGCATATCGACTCCTGAAAGAATTCAGGGAGGAAAACCTAAAAAAATTCAAGGTGGGAACAAAGCTTGGTGTGGAGCTGTTTGCACCTGGAGACATTGTCAGCTGCACTGCCACCTCCAAAGGAAAAGGGTTCCAGGGAGTAGTAAAAAGGCATAGCTTCAAGGGGTTATCAAAAAGCCACGGACAGTCGAATAAATTCCGCTCACCGGGGTCGCTTGCTGGGTCATCTTATCCATCCCGCGTTTTCAAGGGAAAGAAAATGGCAGGCAGAACAGGCGGGAAAACCACAACGGTGAAAAACCTGACAGTGGTGAAGGTGGACAAAAAGAACTCTCTTCTGTTAATCAGCGGGTGTATCCCCGGCTATAATGGGGCAGTGGTTCTGGTCAAAAAACAGTCAAGGGAATAGGAAATGTATAAGGCAGAGAAATTCGACAAAGATGGAAACAGAACAGGAACAATGCCGCTTCCAGAGGTGCTATTTGTTGACGAGCCAAACTTCTTCGTAATGCACCAGTATGTCAGGGCATACCTCGCCAACCAGAGGCAGGGGAATGTCTCCACCAAAACAAGAAGCGAGGTAAGAGGCGGTGGAAAAAAACCCTGGGTGCAGAAAGGAACCGGAAGAGCACGAGCTGGAACAATTAACTCGCCACTCTGGCGGCACGGAGGGGTAGCATTCGGACCAAAACCGAGAGACTACAGGATGAAACTCCCGAAGAAGGTAAAAAGGCTCGCATTCAAGAGTGCACTCACACAGAGGGCAAAGGAATCCGCCATAAAGATACTGGAAGACATAACACTCGATGAGCCAAGCACGAAAACGATAAAAAGAATCCTCAGCAATATGGCTATACCCGATGGGGAGTATATCCTGTTCCTGACAGCAGAATCTGACGCCAATCTATACAAATCCATCAGAAATATCAAAAAAGTTCATATCAAACCGACAGGCGAGCTCAACACCTATGACATTATCAGATACACAACCATAATTGCAACTGAGGGCTCAATCAAGAAACTGGAGGAGAGATTGTCAAGATGAAAAGTGCATATAACATAATCCTGGCACCGCTCCTGACCGAGAAGGGAACAATCGACCAGGAAAAGAACAATGTGTATCTCTTCAAGGTGGCAGAGGATGTCAACAAGCACCAGATAAAATCCGCCATCGAAGAGCTGTTCAAGGTGAGAGTGCTCGAGGTAAGAACAAGCGTTGTTTCGTCAAAGCTAAGAAGATATGGCAGATGGGAGGGTAGGAAACCGGGATATAAGAAAGCCTATGTGAAATTGAGAAAAGGGGACAAAATCCCTGTCTTTGAAGGGGCATAAAATGGGTATCAAGAGATATAAGCCAACAACACCAAGCTTAAGGTATAAGACGAGCCTTGACTATAGCAAGCTTTCCAAGAAAAAGCCCGAGAAATCCCTCACTGCCCCGCTAACCGGCTCCGGCGGCAGAAACAACAAGGGCAGAATAACAGTCCGACACAGGGGCGGAAGAAACAAACGCAGATACCGCATAATCGACTTTAAGAGGGACAAAACAGGCATTCCAGCTCGCGTCGCCGCTATCGAATACGACCCGAACAGAAGTGCATTCATAGCACTCTTGCACTACACCGATGGCGAGAAAAGATACATCATCGCACCGGAATCGCTGAAGGTGGGAGACAGAGTTATCTCTGGAGCGAACGCAGAGTTCAAGGTCGGAAATGCACTCCCCATCGAGCTTATACCGGTGGGAACAAGGATACACAATATCGAGCTGAAACAGGGCAAGGGAGCACAGATAGCCCGTTCCGCAGGGTCATACGCCACCATCATAGGAAGAGAGGAGAAATATATACTTATCCAGCTCCCCTCTTCCGAGTTAAGAAAGGTACCGAACTCCTGCTATGCAACCATCGGGCAGGTGAGCAATGTCGACCACAAGAACATTGTCTTCGGGAAGGCAGGTGCCAGACGGCATCTCGGTATCCGCCCATCGGTCAGAGGTGTCGCTATGAACCCGGTCGACCACCCGCACGGCGGAGGCGAGGGAAAGGTAAAAGGGTATAAAGCCAGCACAAACTACACAGGCAGAGTCGTCAAGGGGCAGAAAACAAGGAGAAAGAAATCCTCCGACAAACTGATAATTCGCAGGAGAAACGCGGAGAAATAATATGAGCAGATCAATCAAAAAAGGACCATTTGTTGCAGAACATCTGATGAAAAAAATCCTCCGGCTGAATGAAAAAGGTGAGAAGAAGGTCATAAAGACCTGGTCGAGGAGCTCGATGATTATGCCGGAGTTTGTCGGACACACAATCGCCGTCCACAACGGGAATAGATTCATCCCTATCTACATCACGGAGAATATGGTAGGACACAGGCTCGGTGAGTTTGCTCCAACAAGAACCTTCCGTGGACACGGCGGAAAGAAAGCCGAACAAAAGGGAAAAATCAAGTAGAAATGTGAGGGAAAAAGTATGGAGGCAGTTGGAAGAGCGAAATTTATCCTTATCTCCCCGAAGAAGCTCAAGATAATGGCAGACAGCATTCGGGGAAAGAGGGTCGAGGATGTGCTGGGGGTTCTCCCTCTTATGAGCAAAAAGGGAGCAAGGCTCCTCTTTAAGGTGGTAAAACAAGCTACCGCCAACGCCCTCAATATAGAAGGACTGAAGACCAAAGAGGAGGACCTGTTCATCAAGAATGTCAGAATAGATGCCGGACCATCCTACAAAAGGCTCAGAATAGGCTCCTTCGGGAGGGGAAACCGCATACTCAAGAGAACAAGCCATATAACCGTCATCGTATCCGACGAGAAATAAGGAGAAACATTGGGACAGAAAACCAATCCGATAGGACTTAGACTCGGAATAGCCCGCTCCTGGGACTCCAAATGGTTCGCTCGTAAGAAGGACTATCAGAAAAACCTGCTCGAGGACCTGATGGTGCGCAAGTACACTATGGAACGGCTCCCGAGGATTAAGGTATCTATGAAAGACAGGGGTGAGATAGAAAGCCCAATGGCGAAAAACATCGACCCAGCTATATCCAAGATAGAGATACTCCGCTCACCAAAAAGGATTATTATCAATATATATACCGCACGTCCCGGCGTTGTCATAGGTCCCGGCGGAGCAAGGATTGAGCTGTTCAAAAAGGAGCTGGAACAATTAACCAAGAAAGATATCCAGCTCAATGTTATGGAAATCAACAATCCTGAACTGGATGCAGCCTTAGTCGCAAGAAATATCGCTCGCCAGATTGCAGGACGGGTCTCACACAGGAGAGCAATGAAACGAGCCATCCGCGAGGCCAGGAGAGCAGGTGCACAGGGGATAAAGATAAAATGCAGTGGAAGGCTCAGAGGAGCCGAAATTGCACACTCCGAAACACATAAGGATGGAAGGGTTCCTCTCCACACGCTCCGCGCCGACATCGACTACGCCAGTGAAACCTCACACACAACATACGGATGCGTTGGAGTGAAGGTCTGGATATTCAAGGGTGAGATATTAGGCGGGATGAAAGAGGTGCTGCAAAGACAGCTAAAGAGGGAAAAAGAGAAGAAGAAATCCCGCAGAAGAAGGAGACAATAGGGAGGATAAATGCTCAATCCACAGAGGCTAAAATACAGGCGAGTTCACCGAGGCAAAATGAAGGGAAATGCCAAGGGTGGATACAGGCTCGCCTTCGGTGATTATGGCATCAAGGCAATGGAACACCACTGGATTACATCACGGCAGATAGAGGCTGCTCGTATCGCTATTACCAGATATCTCAAGCGTGAGGGAAAACTCTGGATTACCATCTTCCCGCACAAGCCGGTAACCAAGAAGCCAGCCGAAACGAGAATGGGTAAGGGAAAGGGCGCTCCCGACCATTATGTCGCTGTGGTGAAACCGGGCAGGATTATGTTTGAGCTCGAGGGAGTCTCTGAGGAAAATGCTCGGAAGGCATTTAAACTTGCGGCGAGGAAGCTGCCAATAAAGGTCAAGATGGTCACAAGAGAAATGGATGGAGGTATGGGGCTATGAAGGTCTGGCAGCTGCGGGAAATGACAAGCGACGAGCTTGCCCACAGAATCCGCGAACTGGAGGAGGAGACATTCAATCTGAGAATGCAAAAGGCTATCAAGGAGCTCTCCAATTCAAAGCGGTTCAAGGAAATAAAAAAGGAAATCGCACGCATCAAGACCATTATCAACGAAAGAAAACTCGGAATAGACAAGTCATTCTCCAAAACCGAAGAATAGCCCCCTTGACAGGGTTAATAAAGCTACCCACCTGCATTATATTTCTCATCTTCCTTGCATCTCCTCTCCTGGCAAAGATTATCCTCGAAGGAGCTGACTCACCTGAGCTTGCCTCCTATATCGAGAACGAGACGGAAAAACTGGAAGCGTTCTTTGAGACGGACGCAGGCTCTATATTTGTGTTTGTAGCGGAGAACCGCGAGCAGTTCGACTCGGCAACGGGCAACATCCTCCCCGAATGGGGATTCGCAGCCGCCATTCCAAGAATGTCCAAGATTATCCTCTTATCACAGAGAAAGTTCAACCCATCGGTCGTAGCGTTCGCCTCTGTCTCAGGGAAACTCATAGAGCTACCCGATATCGACGATGTGAATATATTCCACTCGGACAAGGCGCACCTCGCCTATGCCGAAAGCTACATCGCCGTGAAACTGCTGTATGAAGAGGTGGGAAAAGAGAGCTTCATCCGGTTCATAAGCGATATCCCAAAGCTCGGCTTCGACAGAGCGATGCTCTCCCATTTCGGGATAACCGAAAGTGGATACAACAAGATAGTTCTCGAGCACATCCGCCGACACTACAACATATTCTCCATATTCCTCGACCAGAGGGTTATATTTCTTGTATTTCTCTTATTACTCTTTATTTCATATATTAGAGT
>NATO01000103.1 GCA_002085385.1 candidate division Zixibacteria bacterium 4484_93 | reverse complement strand
GCTTGAGCGATGGCGAGGGTTAAAGAATTCTCAGACTGTGCCGAGAGATGAGGTGGAAGCGGTTTTAAATCGTTATTTTGAAGGTAGATGGGGATTTCCAAGGGGTGGAAGTTCTCATATAAAGATAAAAGCCAAAGGGCGGTCGATTTCTATTGCTGTTGTTGGTCAAAAGGTATATGGTTTTTATTTGAAGAGGATACTAGAACTGATTGCTCAGGAAAAGGGGGGGCAGTGAAACAAAAGGATGTAAACCACTATATGAATCTAAATTACGATGTTCTTGTCAAAACTTACGGTAAAGGGAAAGATAGGGTTTATGAGGTTTGTATCCCACAATTGGGAGAATATGCTTTTACGGGGGCGGGAGATACAATTGATGAAGCTCTGGAGAGTTTGGAGAAGATAAAATACGACCTTTTTTGTGATATGCTTGAAAAAGGGAAACCAATTCCTGAGCCAGAGGAAAACCCATCTCTTTTCTCTGGTAGAATCCTTTTGAGAATTCCAAAAGATTTGCATAAAATCCTTTACAGAAAGGCAAAAGAGAATAATGTTAGTCTTAATCAATATATAACTTCCATCCTATCGAGTGTGCGCTCTGAGGTGCAGATTCCTCGAAAGGAGTGGTTCCAAAGGGCTAAGTCCAGCCGAATCGTTAGTAGGAGAGAAGAAGGAGAATTAAGTGCGGCATAGGATAACTCCAAAGGAGTACAATAGAATTCTCGAGGGGCTTCAGCCGATAATCGTGAGTTTGAACTCCCTTTCTGCCTGGGTCGATAGAGAAAATGCTTTCGAAATGGACACTACACTGAGTGCTGGATGTAAGGATGCGACCTTTGTCCAGGGTGGGGAGAATGTGGTTGTAATTGCATCTTATCGATGTAGAGTGAGAAAGGGGCGGAAGGTTATTCTGAAAATTGACGCTACATACAGGGTCGAATTTTCTTCAGAGGAGCCATTTTCTGACGAGTTCTTCGATACTTACAAGGAAAGCTCTCTCCAACTCCTCCTGTGGCCCTTTTTCCGGGAGCTGGTTTATGATATAACCTCGAAGATGTATATTCCGCCGCTTGTTTTGCCATTCCAGATCGTCTATCAGCCACCGAAGGAGTGAGGGCGACAGCGAAACTGCTTATGAATGGGGAGAAAATTTAGTTGTAAGATCGGGAGCTGGCTTTTTCAGGCTGGCAAGAAGCAGAAGGAAGATAATACCTGAAAGAGAGCTTTTTGAATTCCCTGGCACGCAGGTGTATTTTACCTTGACCTATCCTGAGAAACGGATAGAACCCCTTCCTTTATTTCCAGATTACCTGCCCCTCTGAAAGAGGCTGCCCGCTTGAGTTTCTCCTCGAGAGAAAAGTTAAAATTTATCATTTTTATCTTCCGAGGGTCAAGCTCCTTGTCGATTATGGGCTTGATAATTGCTTCGTCTCTGTCAAGTTTTTCCGGTATGTTCCCCTGTTATCGTTTCAAGAGCCATCGGGATGAGAACGAGATATGCTGGCAGGAACTTTGCCAGTTCCCACAAAAGACCCTTGAGCAGGAAGAGCAAGAGGTAGATACCAAGCGAGACAAACGCAAGCTTGAAAAACCTATTTGTTTTCTTCCAGGAGGCGATAGCCAGAACAACAAACCCAAATACCGCAGGCAACCAGATAGCTATTATTCTGTTGATAAAGTTATCCCAATTAAGATTGCTCAACAAGTAGAAACAGCATCTGTTCCCTGTTAAATGTTCCAAGGAGAATGATGAGCGGGATTGCCCAGTCCTTTTCTTTGTGGAAGCACCAGAATCCGAGGATGAAGAGGAGAAGTGTGAGAAAATCTCCCTCCATAAAGTAGCCTGTCACGGAGACGGGGATGACAACAGCGAGAAGTAGGACCCCCAAAAGTGAGCTGTTTTCCGTAAAATACAGTCGGAGCAACTGGTGGAAAAGATAATAGATGAGAAAGAAAACAGGGAAAAATATGGCAGTGAATCCGAAGAGATGCTGGCTTTTTATGGAGGAAGAGGGATACAGGTTAGCGATATTATCTTCGAGAAATGGGACGAGCAGCCTGTATCGGTAAGGGGGTTCTGACTGGTTTGAGAGAACATCGGAGATGAACCTCATTCGGGCAGCTGTGTGCGGTGTGACAAGGTTGTTGCGTAGATATGCCACCGAGATGGCGGCGAGCACAAGGAAGAGTATCAGTCTTCCAGTCCTCTGACTCATATAGGTTTCCCCCGCCTGCCGAATATGAGCGTTCCGATGCGGACGATGTTTGCTCCCTCCTGAACCGCTATTCTGTATGAGTTTGTCATACCCATAGAGAGATAGCGCATCTCGACATTGGGGATATCGAGCTTGCCGATTTTATCGAACAATCTTCTTGTCTCGACAAAATACGGGCGAGCAGCCTCGGGGTCGCCTGTCCTTGGTCCCATCGTCATAAGACCGAGGATTTTTATATTCTCCAATGTGGCAATTTCCCTTATGCCGTTTTCCGCTTCCTCGGGCAGGAAACCGAACTTCTGCGGTTCCCTTCCGGAGTTTATCTCAACCAAAACAGGCATCCGTTTGCCGAGCTTATTGCACCTTTTATCGATTTCCCGTGCGAGAGGAACAGAATCGACCGATTCTATCATATCGAAGTTCGGAACGACATATTTCACCTTATTTTTTTGCAGGTGCCCGATGAAGTGCCATTCTGCCTTATTCTTCACCGCCTGAATTACAGCGAGTGCCTCCTGGACATAGTTCTCACCGATGAGCCTAATTCCTGCCTCGATTGCTTCGTCTATCTCATCGGCTGTTCTCGATTTCGCTGCAGCAACAAGTAAGACATGCTCAGGAAGTTCCTCGAGTAGCCTCTTTACATTTTCTGTTATGCTTGTTTTCATCTGTTGTTTTCCTGTTTAATCTAACCTGAATAGCGGCGGGGTCAAGTGAATTTTTTCACCCTCGTATCATTGTTGAGCCGCATTTTGGGCATTTTTGACTTGTGCAGGGAACACCTCGAGTGTGTGGGAGTTTTGCTCCGCAGGATGGGCATACACAGAAGCCAGATGGACCTGCTCCTCTCCCTTTTCCCATTCCTCTGCCACCACCTCTCCCTCCACCCATACCTCTGCCACCCCCTGTGCCCATTCCCATACCGTATCGGGGAGCTGAAGGGTAGGTTCCGCTGCCGACGGTCGGTGCAACACCCGATTCTGCTATGGATATTGCTCCCTCGGGGCATTTGTTCGCGCAGATAGCACAGCCGATGCATTTTGGCTCATCTATCTCTGCTTTTCCATCGACTATTTCTATTGCATCCACCGGACAGACCGATACACAGTCACCGCAACCGGTGCATTTCGCTTTGTCTATTTTCGCTTTGATATTTCTCATCCTATTGCCTCTCTCATTTTGAAAGGGGGGATTTCTCCCCCCTCCTTTTTAGCTGGACTTCTCGAGCTCGGACAGTCTCTTCTCGATGGCTTCGAGTTCCTTCTTGAGGCTGGCAGCTGCGTTCTCGAGTATACTCTTCTCATCCGCCGGATTGGCAGCAGGGTTATACATAGGAGCGCCGTAGAATGGCCACCACAACCTGCCGGGGATACCTGTCGCATAGTATCTCCATCTGTGGCCTCTGCCAAACCCCATACCCGGCACAGTATCCAGCACCTCTTCCTGTCATCGGTCCCATTCCAGCAGGACCTGTTCTGTCACCCCATGGCATATCACACCTCCTTTTGTTTTATGGTTCAAAACCTCTTCTGCCTCTTCTTCTGCATCTGCCTCGGTTCGGCGGTGGGCAGCTATCGCAGGGAAGATTTTCCCTCTGGATGCTTCCACCTATCACCTCGATGGGGCGGTTCTGTATCAATGCGGAGGCGAGCTTCTTGTGAGCTGATGATACTATCCTGCCAAAGGTCGCACGGGATACCATCATAAAAGCCGCTGCTTCCTCCTGAGAAAGGTTCTCTATATCCGCAAGACGCATCGCCTCTAACTCATCGAAGCCGAGAACAATGGGAGAACCCACTGCACCATCCACAGGGACAAAAAATCTCCTCCCTGGACAGAAACCTATATGTCTTTCTTTTACTCTTCTCGGCATAATTCCACCCCATTATGAGCATATGCTCATAACTATTTACAAATATTCTTCAATTTGTCAAGTTATTTTTCAAGGATTTTTGTAAAAGGCTACTCTTTCTCGTGGAATTTGACAACCCGGAATGTATGTATCTCGATATCCGGGTCTTTGTAGCAATCCGGCGGCAGGCCTGCTTTCTGGTAGCAGAGCTGTGAGAGGAACTCCTCCTTTGTCCAGCCTGTCTCATCTGCTACCTGCGGCAAGAACACCCCCGAGCGATACCCTTTTCTGATATACACACCGTCCCTTCCGAGAACGATATCCTCCCAGGATGAGACGGGTTCGAGAGGGGTTAGTATAGAGATTTCAATATTGATATCGTCGAGCTCCTCTAGTTTGACCGGAGGGAACCTGTAGTCATGGGTGGCGGCAGAGACCGACATATCGATAACAGCCTTATACAGGGCTTCCTGTGCGACCATCTGCCCAATACAGCCGCGGAGTTGCCCTTTTTTGTTCAGGGTTACGAAGACAGCGAGCTCTTTTTTCAAAATCTTGTCTTCCGGTGGTTCTATGGATATCATTTCGCCTGTCTTCAGATAATACGATATGGAGCGCCTCGCAAGGTTGAGAAGATACTCTTTTTGCTTGTCGGTGATGTTCAAGAACGGTTTCCCAGTCTCCTTTTTATTATCGCCGTTCCCAGCTGTATAAACAGCAGAAAGATAACCTACCACCCTCGAGCTGTCCCCGTATTGGACATCGCCGGAGTTTGCACGGTCGAGGACTACAGGGTTGTTCCAGCCGGCGGAGGCAGCGAGCTTCATAAGAGCAAGCACCGCAGTGTATCCGCACATCTCTACCTCACGGGACTCGAGCGAGCGGAGCATACGGTCTATGTCCCCTGACTCGAGGATTTCGGCAAGCAGGGAATCTTTTCTGTTGCATTCATTGTAGGTGTGGTAGTGCGATAGGTCCGAGCTTGCGATGAATATCACATCTGTATCGTTTGCAAAGGGGAGAATTGCCTTATATACCGCCTCTATCTCCTGCATCCCTGCCGAGCCGAAGAGAACAGGAACTATCTTGAAATCGGAGCCAAGAGCTACCTGCAGAAAAGGCAACTGCGATTCGATAGAATGCTCCTTTTTGTGCATCGATGGCTTATAATCTATCAGAGGGGAAGAATCGATTATCTTGTGGGCGCGCTCCTCATCGATAGGAATATCACCCAGCGGGGTTCTGTATGCACCTTCTGCAAATACCGAGACACCGGAGAATGCAATATAGTGCGATGGTCCCATTATAACGAATGTTTTGCCCCGATAAGATGCTTTCTGATTTTCGAGCAGCTTGTATCCATAAGCCGCAACAGGACCTGAAAAGACGAACCCTGCGTGAGGAGAGATGATTGCACGGATACTACCTACGACATCTTTCGGGTGAGCTTGAGCAAGAAATCCCTCGACAAACTCGAAGAGCGTGTCCCTGCCCGCCGGATACCACATCCCGGCAACTGCCGGCTGCCTTATGACCATATCCTTTTCCCCCTCGGCTTTCTTCGTTTCCCCTCTCTTGCAGAAGAGAAGAAGAGGAAGAAGAAGCAGAATAATAATTCTTTTCATCATATCGCAAACATAATAAAGAATTTTCTGGGAAAGTCAAAAAATTTTGCAAATGATGGGTATGTCGAATATATTAGAAAAAAAGGGGAGAATATGAGATATCTTAGATATTTCTTACTCGCAGGATTTCTTCTGACATTGGTCGGCTCTTTATCGTCGAGGGTGCTTGTCTCGGCGTTGCCGGATGTTAAGCTGACTGTCGGGGACTCGGCTACCAGTCACTATATTCTCAAAGGGACATTCGGTGTCGGGACGAATGCCCCCGAGCTACCGCTTTTGTTCGATTTCCCCGACCCTGTCGGCCGATGCCGCTCGTATTTTAACCTCAAACTCGATGGGACGCTGTATTCACTTTCTCCCTTTGTTCCCGCCGATGAATGTATAGGTGATTATGTCGAGGGAGGGACGCCGTTCGTATCCGGTCCATCCGTCGTAACATCCTGGGCTGTGCCCGACACAGATGGATTGAGGATAACCCAGACCCTTGTGCCCGAGCGGCTCGGTAGCGGGAGGGGGATAGTGCGTTTCTGCTGGGAATTTGTGAACAATTCCTCCGAGAGCCATACTGTCGGTCTTCTGCTCGTTTTCGACCTGCTCATATCCGGCCCTATCGGTGATGATGCACCGACAAGTATCGGGGGGGTATATTCGGAGAACGAGCGTGTATTCGAGGGCGATATCCCCACCGACTATCTCGCCTTCAGCTCCACACCCACTGATACGAGCGTGGTCGTTGCGAGGGGGATACTCTACGGCTACAATGCGACCATACCCGATATATTCGGCGTGCTGGATGCATCGAGGCGGTATCCTCTTCTCTGGGATTACGATTTCGACCCACTCTGGCGATACTCCGACTGTATGGTTTTCTACCGCTGGAACGAGCAGGAGATGCTACCGGGTGACACACTTATTATTGAGACATTCTTTGGACCATCCGATATGCTAACATCGTCGGGTGAGATGACGATTGGAATCCCGGAGATAGAGATAACGAGCACCGGCTGCCGGTTCGACCCTGACAGCATCTTCATCCGTGGTTTTGTCCAGAACAAGCTGCGCATCCCGACGACACTGTTCGATGTTCAGCTCTGCATACACCTCCCCGATGGGTTCTATTTCCCCTGCTCACCGGAGACGAGGGATTCCTGCCGGCTCGTCGACCCATCGACGCTTCTACCCGATTCCGTCGGCTTCACATCCTGGTGGGTCTGGCTCGATGAGGCGGAGTTCCCAGAACCGGGAACGGTGTTTGTCTCATTCACCGCAACGACAACGACGGCAGGCGTCTTGCCATCTTCCATCGATGTCCCCACTGCTATCCCGTATCTTATCAGTATGGACTATGAGGTGATGCCTGTCTCTCCTGACACAGCGATTATGTTTTTCTCCTGCCCATCGACAGATTTTGTCTACATAATATCGGGTGATATATCCGCCGTGGATACATCGTCGGCTCAATTCCTCTTCGAGGGTGAGATATTCGACTGCTCATCGGGCAGGATTGAGTTTGTGGACTCGCTTATTATCTTCCATCCGGACGGGTTTGTTCATGGAGAGGAGGTTTCAGCTTGCATTGTTTCCCTGTATGATACATCGGGCTGCTCCGTATTGAGGAGACCTGGTGGCTGGAATTTTACCGTTGACCTTGAGCCACCATCCGTCGAGTTTGTCTCGCCGGGCGAGGATACGGTTGTCGCATCACTGTTCGAGCCTGTTGTAATCCATATCGAGGACCCATCTGGGATTGCGATAGATTCTATTTCGATTTCGGTCGATGGTGAGCCTGCCTCTCCCGACGAGATAGTCTGGAACCCCGATGATGCTCTGCTGACATATGTTCCAGCGGATGGTTTCCCCGACTCAACGGATATTACCGTCTGCATATCGAATGTTCAGGACATAGCTGAGGGATGTGGAGCGAACATCTTTGTTGATACCCTGTGCAGGCATTTCCGTGTCGAGACATCGGGAATCAACGAGACACTCCCTCTCTCACTTACGATAAAGAGCATCCAGCCGAACCCGTTCAACGCGTCCTGCAGAATAACGGTCGATATTCCACGGAGGATAGCCTATCCTGCTTCGCTTGAGATTTACAATATAGCAGGCGAGCTTGTCGATAATATGGCGATTTTGCCTATCCCCGGAGAGAAGAGCGTTATCTGGAATGCAAACAATCTCCCATCGGGGATATACATCCTTTCGCTCGAGGTAGGCTCAGAAAAGGTTATCAGGAAGCTTGTTCTTATCCGTTAGAGAATATCCCGTCGATAAAAACATCTGCTGAGAACGGTGCAATATTCTCAATCTTTTCCCCTGTGCCAACGAATAGGACAGGGATATTTAGCTCCTTCTTGATAGCGATGACCACGCCGCCCTTCGATGAGCTGTCCAGCTTGGCGAGTATGATGCCTGTAATATCTATCGCCTCGTCGAACATCTTTGCCTGGCGGATGCCGTTCTGTCCGATGGTTGCATCAAGGACAAGCCATCTCTCCTGTGGTGCGCCGGGGAGACGCTTCGACACAACGCGGGACAGCTTCCTCAACTCCTCCATAAGATTTTTCTTCGTGTGAAGCCTGCCCGCCGTATCGATTATGAGGACATCGTAGCCCTTGCTTATAGCCTTGTTCATTGCATCGAATGCGACGGATGCCGGGTCTGCTCCCTCTATCCCCTTGACTATATCGGCGCCTGCTCGCTCTGCCCAGATATCCAGCTGCTCGTTTGCTGCGGTTCGGAATGTATCGCAGCCCGCGAGAAGAACGCTCTTCCCATCCTGCTTGAAGATGTATGCGAGCTTGCCGATAGTCGTTGTCTTGCCTGTCCCGTTGACGCCGGCAACAAGGATAACGAGGGGGTGTACATCGGGCGGCTGCCAGATTTTGGTTTCGCCGAGTATCCTGGTTATCTCATCCTGCAGGAGGCTCAAGACCTCATCGCTCTGCTTGAGCCTCTTCTCCCTCGCGAGATGCCTGATGTCGTTTATTATTTCCTCCGTTGCCTTGACGCCGACATCCGAGCCGATTAGAAGCTCCTCCAGCTCATCGAGCATCTCCTCATCGAAGAGCCTGTGCCGCAGGATAAGCCTGGACAGCTTATCAGATAGCCTCCCCCTCGTTCTGGAAAGCGAACTGGCAAACCCTTTGAGAAAATTAGCCAACCTCTATCTCCTGTAAAGTAAGAATGGAGCTGAAGGGAGTCGAACCCTCGACCTTCGGAGTGCGATTCCGACGCTCTCCCAACTGAGCTACAGCCCCATTATCGATTATAACTTATGAGGATAGTGGGTTTTGTCAAGTTGTTTTGTGAAGTATGTATGAGCCGCTAACGGCACGGGTAGCAGAAACCGCTTGGTAGTAGGATATGCATTACCCATCCGCTTCGTGAGTTTATTGTTGTTCTCATTTGATTCCTGCACCGCGTCATTGCAGTCAACGAAGACGGTGAGATTGTGAACACCGACATGAGAAGGCGTCCAGTTAAGGGAGAC
>NATO01000011.1 GCA_002085385.1 candidate division Zixibacteria bacterium 4484_93 | reverse complement strand
GTAGAGTGGACTCGCAATCCCGATGCCGACATTGCCTGTTGGTGCTGGAGTGATACCCGTATAGATGTCGCTTCCGGATATCTGCCAGTCATTGTCGGCTCCTGTTGTGTCCGCATAAATTGCCCTGAATGCGTATGGAACCGTTGAGAGCATCTGCCTTGGTGCCAGAGTTGTCCCTTCAATTGAGGTCTCTACCCAGTATGTGTCGGCAAATGAGAGGGCAAGCTCTGTTATAGTTCCAAGCTGCACATCGAACAAACCGTTGGTCACGGTAACACCTGAGTGTGTCTCAGGTCCCCAAAGAAGTGTTCCACCGGTTGCATCATCCCAGATGCTGAATGTGATATCATAGTCCCCGTTGAGAGCCACGCCGTCGGCATCCGTCAACTTTGCCTGATAGTTGATAACCCGTGGGATGTCGGCGAAAAGCCATCCCCCGAAAAGGGTAAGCAAAAACATCGACAGGATAACAAGCCTTTTCATAGTTATCTCCTCCTAATTTGTCTCCTGAAACATCTGTTGCCTGTCAAGGAGTATTTCCTGCGGTTCCCCTGACACCCATTGTGTATATTTTTACTTCTTTGGGGAAATTTCTATAAAAAATTCTCTACTCTCTCCCCTGTTTAATCTATTCACCCAGACATATAACCTTGATAATAATCTTTTCTACCTTACCGCAGTTTTTCCTCGAGGCGGATGGCATAACGAGCGAAAGCCAGAGGGCTGTCTCCTCTTCCGGAGAGAGTTTTTCTCCATAAGATATATTCCCTTGCCCAAAGACAGGTCCATGTGCCCGCTTCAGGTCGAGGGTTATGACATCCTCGTCCCCCAGTTCGTTGAAGTCCTGCTCCGAGATACCAAGCTCATTTGGCTTTGTAAAGAGAGCACTCAGAAGGTATCTATCCTCGGCAATCTCTGTTCTTTTCTTTGCCGGTAGCCACAAGCTTCCCATTGTTGTATCTATTGCCAGTGCAAAATTCTCCACCCCGTCGCCCGTGTTCTTTATCAGTATCCGCTCTTTGGGGGTCATAGTAACGACCTCCATCGGCTCTTTTTCCTCCCCCGTGTTCCATTCTCCTCTCGAGAGAGAGAACCTCAAAACGGGTATAATCTGTGGACCTGAAAACTGCCCGGACAGAGCAGTTCTCTTGTCCCTTGTCTTTGTGCTGAAATAGTAGATGAGGTCATTTGTGCTATCGATATGATAGGAAAGACGCATCCTGCGGACAAAAACTAAC
This sequence comes from candidate division Zixibacteria bacterium 4484_93, assembly GCA_002085385.1. Taxonomy (GTDB): domain Bacteria; phylum UBP14; class UBA6098; order 4484-93; family 4484-93; genus 4484-93. The sequence continues at coordinate 13,465 of NATO01000011.1, read as the reverse complement.
CCCTTCTTTGGATCATCGCCCTTCTCGAGCGACATCGTAAATGTCTCATTAGAGGAGATGAAGTTATCGTTGTTGGTGTCTATGTGTGCCCAGACATACTCGGGGAAGAACCCCTTCTTATCGATGTATTCTATCCGGAAGACGAAATCTGTCAGCGATGTCCCGCGGTCGGGCTCGACTCCGTCGTTTTTGTAGCCCTTATTCCCAACGGGGACAAGTTGCTGGGAAAGGGCAACAATCGGAACAGAAAAAAGAATTACCAGAAAAACTAATAAGCTCTTCGTTCGTCTGACTCCCTGCTCTCCGTCAATTGTATAATGTCACATAAAATAGAAATATTTTCCTTGAGCTTAATTTAATAATTTCTATTATTAAGTCAAGTTTTTTTATGAGTATAGTATCAAAAATCTTATCGGAGGGATTGGAATAAAAATGAGTGTTCCCTGCAATATATTCGATGTCGGGAATAGCAGGATGGAGTTTGTCCGCTTTGGCAAAACCGGTGTGGTAGAGAATTTTTTGTTCGCACGGAGTGCAGATGCTTTCCCTCCTGCGGTTTCGGAGCATCTTCTGGATGGTGAAAACCTTGTTCTATCCGTCAATCCAGCAGCAGGGAATCTCCTCATATCGGAGATTGAGCGTATAGGCGCCCGCCCGAAGGCTCTTACCACCGCTGATTTCTCATCTGCTCTGGCAATCGATTATGATGTCTTGTCTCTTGGTGTTGACAGGATTGCATCTGCATTTGCCTCTATTCATCTGGGTGAAAAGTCCCCCTTGAAGATAGTCGTGGATGTCGGAACTGCTGTTACTGTGGATGTCGTTCATAATAGCAGCTTTACAGGTGGAGTGATTCTCCCAGGCTGGCGGGTTGTTTCGCACTCGTTATCCGATAGCTGTGCGCTCCTGCCGGAGCTTGAGGATATTTACTCTGGCAGACCTTTCGGGAAGAGGACGGATGAGTGCATAAGAGCAGGTATCAGGAACTCGCTTGTCGGTGGGATAACGAGAAGCATCGAGGATATACAGGAGGCAATCGGAGAGGAAGCAGAGATATTTTTGACAGGCGGTGACGCAAATCTTATCTTTCGCTATCTTCCTGCCGGGACGAGATACTACCGCTTTCTTGTGCATCTGGGGGCATACATCCTTTTTCTCGGCGGCTACCTATGAGCTTCAGCCCGAAAAATACCACGGGCAGCCCCGCGAGTGCAAGATACCAGGGAACCCCCTCCTCGAACAGTCCGATGTTTGCTGCAATAACTCCGAGGGAGTTGTTGGCTATGTGTGCAAGCATTGGAAGGTAAAGGCTATTTCCCCTCACGGCGATAAATCCCAGGATAGCACCGAGGGCAGTTGCCCCGATAAACCTGTATGGATCGAGGTGGAATGCGCCGAATGCAACGGCAACAAGGAATATTGCCCCCGTGTTCGATAGCCTCCGGCGATATCCTGAGAGCATATATCCACGGAAAAGATACTCCTCGCATATCCCGGGCAAGACCCCCAGCATTGCCACAAGATAAAGAAGCGGTCTCGTCCCGCTGGTGGAGATGAGCTTCTCCATCTGGTCGATATACAAATCGGGCACCGGCAGAAAGTGCGACTGGAGAGCCTGCCACCCACTCACTGCTATCCAGGCACCGAGGGCAACGATGAGTGTAAAGATGGTGTCGCTGACAGTTGGTGGGTTTAACATAAGGCGCTGCCTCGCGTCTATCTTGAAGATTCTTACGGCAAGTAGGACGGGCAGAAGCACGAGGATGAGTTCTGTTATGAGTAGTCCGTTGAATATATTCTTTGCCTGTAGCGGCGCCCCGACAAAGACAAGAAGCAAGAGGGAAAATATCACGAGTAGGGTCGAGTCGAGAATATCCGGTAGTTTTCTTGTATGAAGCAAAAAAGCAAATGGTTTCCCTGTGCCAACGAGAACCTCTTCCTTCTGCAAAAGCGATACAGACAGCTTTATCATAACCGCTGCATACAGAAGCGATGATAAGAATGCGATAGCAAGGTGCAGCCAGTTTCCTTCACCGAGCAGCATTCCCTTGAAGACCAGTGCTATATTCATCACAGGAACAAACGAGGATGCGACAGAGGATTTTAGCCCAGGCACAAGTGCAGCAAAGGCTGGAAGTTCACCAACGATGAATACCGGCGTCAGATAGTGCTGCCCCTCTTTATAGCTCTGGGCGAATGAGGAGATGGCAAGAAAAATAGCAGAGAATAACCCCGAAAGAGGCAGGAGCATAAGCAGTATCAATACGATGTTCCCACCCGATATGGAGAAGTTCACATTCTCCACACCGGAGAGCGACCCTGCCATATACGAGAATGTAAGCCCCATACTCCCGAGGTTCAGAATGGCAGTTGCGACGGAGATTGAGAAGACAGCAAGATACTTACCAAGAACAACAGACCCTCTTGAGACGGGCGAGACGAGGACAGTTTCGAGCGTTCCCCGCTCCTTCTCACCTGCGATAAGGTCAATGGAGGGGTAATATGCCCCATTTATCACCATAATTATGAGTATAAACACCAGAATTCCGCCGAAAAGATACGCACCCATCTTGCCGGAGGGTGCAACATTGGTTTTCTTAAGTGCAATCGGTTTTGCGAACCCCTCCGGTAAGGCTCGCTTCCTCAATCTTTCGGATAGAAGGCTATCCTCGAACGAGCCTATTATCTCCTCCACCCTTTTCTCTGCCGCCTCCGATATATCGTCCGCACGGTCGAAAACAATCCGTATCTTACCGGATAAACCGGACAAAAGCTGTTCGTCGAAGCCATCCTCCACAACCAAGGCAACATCACAGTCACCGAGGAGGGACGAATCCGATGGGAAACTGTCATCCTCGACATAGTCTATCTGAAACTGAGGGTCGAGTGTGAACCGCCTGATAAGCTCCTTCCCCTCCTTGCCGGCAAGTCGCATCCTGTATGTGCGAGCCTCAATCCTCTTCATCTGCACAAGGGTTATCTGCGAAATGCCTATCATCAACAAGGGATAGAGGATTATGGGCAGAATAACCATAACAAAGATGGTGCGTCTGTCCCGTAGAAGTTCCTTTATCTCCTTTCTAAAGACTATCTTTATCTGATATAGAAGCATACGAAACATTTTAATCCGCTCAGCTCTCTTGTCAACCAATTTATTTCTTGCATTTTGTTGAAAATGGTGTATTATAAATGAATTTTAACCTGTTGGGGTCTGTGCTATGAAAGAGCTACTGTCTGAGATTGATAAGATTATCGTTCCTTATCTCGAGGAGCAAGGTTGTGAGCTTGTCGAGATTGATACAAAGGGAACCGGCAGGTCGAGGCTTCTCAGGTTTTATGTTTATAAGGAGGGCGGACTGCCGATATCAACAATAAAGGAGCTATCGAGGGGGATAGAGGAGATACTCGATTCCGAGGATATCATCCAGGGACCGTATATCCTTGAGGTCTCATCCCCCGGGCTCGACAGGAAGCTGACTACTGTCCGGGATTTTCAGAGGGTGATAGGCGAGGAGGTTAAGCTTTTTATGAAGGATGGGAGGGTTGTCGGTGGTTATCTCGACTCCGCCGATGAGATACTCCATCTTCGGAATGAGAATGGGAGGTTCGATACTCCCGTGGATGAGGTGAACTTTGGGAAGGTTGTGATAAAGTTTTGATACAGGAGGGAAGCTGTTGGATATGAATGCATACGAGATTCTGGAGGCTCTGGAGGGGCTGCTCGCCGAGCGGAACATCGATAAGGAGGTTCTGCTTGAGACAATAAAGGAGGCTATCCTCCGTTCAATAAGGAAGAAGTATGGTAGCTCCGATAACTGTGAGATTATCATCAATCCTGACACGGGCGAGATAAAGGCTTATGCAAAGAAGCTTGTGGTTGAGTATGTTCTGGATAACACGATGGAGATTCTGCTCGAGGACGCCCTCGAGATGAACCCGGAGGTTGTTCCTGGTGATGAGATAAAGGTTGAGCTGGACTTCTCCAAGTTCGGCAGGAATGCAGCTCTGTCCGCCAAGCAGGAACTCTTTCAGAGGATTCGGGAGGCGGAGAGACTGAAAATCTATGAGGATTTCAAGCATAAACAAGGGGAGATAGTCTCAGGGATTATCCAGAGAATAGATAGGGGAAATGTTATGGTGAACATCGGGAAGGCTGAGGCACTTCTCCCTCGCTCCGAGCAGATTCCGAACGAGCACTACCAACAGAACCGCAACATCAGAGCGTATATTCTGGAGGTCAGAAAGGAGGTAAAAGGAGCTGCACAGATAGTCCTTTCCCGCAGGTCCCCGGAGTTTTTGAGAAAGCTCTTTGAATTCGAGGTGCCCGAGATTTACGACGGCAAGGTAGAGATAGTTGCCATCGCCAGAGAAGCAGGGGAGCGGGCAAAGATTGCCGTTTCTACATACGATGAGAGGATTGACCCTGTTGGTGCCTGCGTTGGGATGAAGGGTATGCGTGTTCAGAGTGTTGTCAGAGAACTGAACAACGAAAAGGTTGACATCATTGCATACGACCCTGACCCAGCGAAGTATATTGCGAGAGCCTTGGCTCCTGCTACTACCTTGCATATGGAGCTTTATCCTGGCGAGAAAAGGGTTACAGTTGTTGTTCCGGATGATGAACTCTCACTTGCCATCGGTAAGGGTGGACAGAACGCCCGACTCGCTGCAAAGCTCACTGGCTGGAGAATAACGCTTTTTAGCGAAAGCCAGTATGGCTCCCTCTTAAAGGGTGTTGGGGATGTTCCCGGCGTGGGCAAGAAGCTGATGGCGGAGTTGGAAAATGTGGGTATCGATACCGTCCAGAAGCTTGCCACGACCCACCTGGAGATATTGAAGTCTGTTCCCGGTATCGGTGATGCAAAGGCGGCAAAACTTCTTCAGAAAGCACGGGAGATAGTGGAAGAGATAAACAAGAGTAACGCCTTTATTACGATGTAGTGCTGGAGGTATATTGGCAAGGAAAAGGATTTTTGAGTACGCCAAGCAGAACGGGCTGGACAGCAAGCAACTGGTAGAATTACTCCGTCAGAACGGATTTGTCGTCAAAAGCCATATGAGCGTGCTCACGCCCCAGATGGAGGCGTTTCTTATGGTTAAGATGCTCGATATAGCAACTATCGAGGAAGAGGAACGTCTTCTCGTTGAGGAGGAGAAACGGGAAGAGAAAGAACGTCTCCGCCGGGAAGAGGAGCTCCGTCGCAGGGCGAAGAAGCGACTTGAGGAGGAGGCGAAGAAGCGTCGTGAGGAAGAAGAGCAAAAAAAGGTAGAAGAAGAGAAACGGCTTGAGGAGGAGGAACGCAGAAAGGCTGAGGAAGAAGAGCAAAGAAAAGCAGAGCAAAAGAAGAGGCGCCGCATAGAGAAATTGATTGAGACACCAGAGATAAAAAAGATTAAGGGAGCTGCTCCTGCTGCGAAGGCAGAGCCTCCACCTCCTCCAAAGATGGCAGAGCCGGTTGTCATCGAGGGTGAGGTAGAGAAAAAGGGTAAGAAGAAGAAGAAAAAAGCTGAGCCTGTTGAGTTACCCAGAAAGGGTAAGAGGGTTGCCAGGCGGAGAAGAAGAAGAGCGATAATTGATATCGACGAGGAGGACCTCCAGCGTACTGTGGACAAGACCGTTGCCAGAATTACATTAGGAGCCAGGAAGAGGGTAAAGAAGAAATACAAGAAGAAGGAGAAGGAGGAGAAAGAGGAGGTCAGCAATCTCATTGTTCTCCCTGGCCCTATGACTGTCAGGGAGCTATCCAGGAAATCTGGCGTTTCGGCGGTCGATATACTGAGTAAGTGCCTTGAACTTGGGATAATCGCCACCATCAACCAGAAGCTTGATATAGACACCCTGGAGCTCGTGGCGGAATCCTTCGGTTTTAAGATAGAATGGGCAGCACCTGAGGAGATAGCCCTGCCAGAGGAGGAAGAGGGCTCGGAGGAGGAGCTTGTCCCTCGCCCTCCTGTGGTGACAATTATGGGTCATGTCGACCATGGAAAGACATCTATACTCGATTTTATAAGGAAAAGTTCCATCGTTGCAGGTGAGGCGGGGGCAATAACCCAGCATATCGGGGCTTATCAGGCAGATACTCCACATGGGAGGATAACATTTATCGACACGCCCGGACACGAGGCTTTTACGGCAATGAGAGCTCGTGGCGCACAGGTGACAGACATTGTTGTTCTGGTCGTCGCCCAGAATGACGGTGTTCAGCTACAGACCATCGAATCGATAAACCATGCGAAGGCTGCCGGTGTTCCGATAATTGTTGCCATAAATAAGATGGACCTCCCTGGTGCTAACGCCGACCGTGTCGTCTCCGAGCTTGCAAAACACGATGTTCTGCTCGAGGAGATAGGTGGAGATGTGCTCGCCTCGCGGGTCTCAGCAAAGACGGGTGAGGGAATAGACGGACTGCTTGAAAACATTATGCTCCAGGCAGAAATGCTCAATCTTCGGGCAAACCCCAAGAGGGCTGCGAGGGGTGTTGTGATAGAATCCCGACTGGACAGAGGTCTCGGTCCCATCGCAACTGTTCTTGTGAAGACCGGCACACTCCATAGGGGTGACGCATTCGTCAGTGGGGCAACATCCGGTAAGGTGAGACTGCTTTTGAACGAAAGGAGAAAGCCGCTCAAGGAGGCGGGACCAGCAACTCCTGTTGTGGTCACAGGGTTCGCGGAGTTGACCGAAGCTGGTGATGATTTCTTTGTCACCCCGTCGGAGAAGAAGGCAAAGGAGATAAGCCTTGCACGACAGGAGGCAAGAAAAGGAGCAGCAGCAACAAGATATAAGGTGTCGCTCGAGGAGATGCTGAAAAGCATCGAGTCCGGTGAACTCGAGCAGTTCAACATCGTTTTGAAGGTTGACACAGATGGTTCTGCCAAGACGCTCTCTGATTTTATCTCCTCAAAGAAGGTTGAGGGAGTGAAGCTCGAGATCCTCCACGCGGGTGTCGGAAACATTAATGAATCCGACATACTTCTGGCGGGGGCGTCCGGTGCGGTGGTGTTTGGCTTTAATGTCGGAATGGAGCCGTCGGCAAAGGAGGCTGCAAAGCGAGCCGCTGTCGATGTCAGAATATATAAGGTGATATACGAGCTCGAGGAAGAGCTTGAACTTGCACTCTCCGGAATGCTCAAGCCAAAGCTTGTCGAGGAGAAACTCGGTGTCGTTGAGGTGCGTCAGGTATTCAGCATACCCAAACAGGGGAAAATTGCAGGCTGTTTTGTGCTTGATGGGCTGGTCAGAAGGGGTGCAAAAGCAAAGGTCCGCCGTGCAGATGAGATTGTTGGTGAGGGAGAGATAACCTCGCTCAAGCGGTTCAAGAACGATGTTAAGGAGGTCTCTGTCGGATACGAGTGTGGGCTCGGTATAAGCGGCTTCGATGACTTCCAACAAGGTGACCTGATTGAGCTCTATCAGATTGTCGAGGAAACAGCAAAAACAAAGTAAATGCTCATCGGAATACTAACAGTGGAGCTTTTTATACCCGACTCTCGCTCGTTAAAAGACAAGCGAGCAGTCGTCAAGGGGTTAAAGGAGAGACTGAGACACAGATTCAATGTATCTGTTGTGGAAACCAATTATCACGAGCTCTGGCAGAGAACGGAGATAAAATTTCTGATGGGCGGTATGAGCAAAAAGCTACTTGACTCCACATTTGACAGCATCGTTAGCTTTATCGCTAACGCAAACAACGGCAGCATTCTGGGCGACTACTTTATAGAGGTGATATGAAAAAGAAAAAGACAAGCCGCCCATTCAGGCTTGCACAGAATCTCAAGCGAGAGCTATCATACATTCTCGAGGAAAATATAAAAGACCCGAGAATGGGTTTTGTCTCTATTGTTGGGGTTATGCTCTCCCCTGATTTGAGGGTTGCGAAGGTGCACTATAGCGTTTTGGGGGATGAGAAAAAGCGGAAATCGACCCGGATATTCCTTGAACGTTCGAAACCTTACATCGAACATCTTCTTGCTGGGAGGCTCCTTATAAGATATACTCCTGAGCTTATATTTATCTATGACCCGCTCATCGAGGAGAGTGTTAGAATTAATGAGATTATCGATGAATTCGGAGAAGGTAGCAGACCGGATAAAGAATAGGATTCGGAACGGGGAACGGTTCATCGTTGCCTCCCATATCGAGCCGGATGGAGATGCAGTCGGTTCCCTTCTGGCGACGGTCAGATTCCTTGCCAACATTGGTAAAACAGCGTCGGGTTATCTACCATCCGGTATTCCAAGAAGGTACGAGTTCCTCGCAAACGAGGACAGTTTCCTGCAGGAGACGCCGGAGGAGGATTTCGATGTTGCCCTGATACTCGATTGCTCTTCCTCAGATAGGCTCGATGCGTCGTTTGTCCGCTTCCTCAAGACCAGAGGTGTCGAGCGGATAGTCATCGACCATCATAACAATGAAGAGCCTTTTGGCGAGCTCTCCCTTGTGCGAAATAATGTATCCTCGACCGGTGAGATACTGCTTTCCCTCTTTGAACAACTCTCCCCGTCTGCCATAACATCGGATGTTGCCTCTCCGCTTTACGCCGCACTCCTGACCGACACAGGTAATTTCTCCTTCCCGAATACATCGGCAGAGACACTTGAATCCGCTGCAAGGCTTGTAAGATATGGTGCCCAACCATCACACATCTTTACCAAGATATACGATGAACTTCCCGTTGAGTATCTTAAGAATATCGGAGTAGCGTTCCACAATATGGAGTTTTTCCCTGAATTTGGCATAATGTTCGTCTCTCTCCCTCGCGACGAGGTAGTGCAGTTTGACCCATCTTTCGATTTTACCGAAGGGGTGGTGGATTTCACTTTGAAGGCTCGGGGGGTGAAGATTGGAGCACTTTTCAAGCAGATGGACGGTAGTTTCACACGGGTCTCTATGCGCTCGGTGGAGTCGATAGATGTCGGGCAGTTCGCCCGCTCGTTCGGTGGAGGAGGTCACAAGAACGCTGCAGGTATGTCCCTACCTCTTTCACTTGAGGAGAGCAAGAGCTTCCTCCTGAGACAACTAAAGAAACTTCTATGAGAGACATCTGCGGAGTAATTGTGGTCAATAAGCCTCGTGGGATAAGTTCCTACGGCGTTGTTGAAAGAATAAAAAAGGCGACAAAGGCAAAGAAGGTCGGGCATGCTGGCGCCCTCGACCCGGCTGCGGATGGGGTTCTGGTCATCTTGCTCGGCAGGGCAACAAAACTGTTTGAGACTATCTCATCCTACACCAAGGAGTATCGAGGGGCAATCGCTCTGGGCAAAATGACCGATACGCTCGATGTGGAAGGGAAACTAACAAAAGTCTGTCCGATACCGGATTTAACGGAAGACGAGATAAAGAAAAGAGCACAAGATTTCGTCGGCTGGATAAAACAGGTTCCTCCTCGCTTTTCCGCACTCTCCGTCGGTGGGAAAAGAGCATATAAGCTTGCAAGAAAGGGTGAGGAATTTGCCCTTGCACCGAGGGATGTTCACATCGAAAGCTTTGAGATAACGAGGATTTCACTCCCGCAGATAGATTTCAAGGTGGTATCGTCGAAAGGGATGTATGTCAGAAGCCTTGCCCGTGATTTTGCATACTCTCTCGGCAGCTGTGGATATCTGCTCAGATTGACAAGAACCCGTGTTGGACAGTTTTCCCTTGACAAATCGTATGAAATTGATGATATTCTAAGGTTTTCAAGAGAAGATAATCTCAACCGGGTTATTATCCCTGTTGAGGAAGTTCTGGAAAGCAAAAGATGAAACAGTTCTTTGAATTATGAAGACATTTTTCTACCCGGATGATGCTTTCCTGTTGGAGAGGACGGTTGTGACCGTTGGCAACTTCGATGGTGTTCATCTCGGTCACGGACGAATTTTGGACAGGGTCATTTCCGAGAAGGAGCATCTTGGACAGAAAAGTGTTCTCGTGACCTTTTCTCCGCATCCTCGCTCGGTTCTGATGGGGAAGGAGGTTCATCTCCTATCGACACTGGAGGAGAAGCGTTTGCTTCTCGAACCCTGGTGCCTGGATAACCTCGTTGTTGTGAGGTTTGACAGAAAATTTGCCAGTCATTCGTATCGCTGGTTCATCAAGAGGTTCCTCGTTGATAAGCTTGGAGCGACAACGCTTGTTGTCGGCTATGACCACTCGTTCGGCAGAGATAGCAGGGGTAAGGTTGAGCAGATGGTTCATCTCGGCAGGCTATTTGGCTACCGGATGGACATTGTCAAACCGGTCGAATGGAATGGTGAGGAGATAAAATCCGAAAGGATACGGGAGATGCTGGTATCGGGCAGATTTGCAGAGGCTGTTTCTATGCTGGGGCACCCGTATCTTGTCCGGGGAAAGGTTGTCCCGGGAAAGGGGATAGGAAAAAGGCTCGGATACCCGACGGCAAATCTGAGCATCACCAAGAACAAACTTCTCCCGACTCCAGGTGTCTATACGGCGAGCGCAACTGTCGGGCAAACAAAAAAGCGATACTCAGCACTTGTCTATATCGGCTCATCGCCCACATTCGGGGGGAAGAATATTCAACTGGAGACTCATCTTCTCAATTTTAGTGGACAGATATATGATGAATATGTGGGCTTAGAAATCGGTGAGCGGATAGCAGATGAGGTAAAGTTCCGAAGTGAGGCGGAATTAAAAGGGAAAATAGAGGAATATATAAGAAGAATAAAGTAACCCAAGGAGGAGGTATGCAAAGAGGTTCGGCAACGAGATTGATAAAACGGTTCGGGAGGCACAAGACCGACACTGGCAGTCCCGAGGTCCAGATTGCTGTTTTTACCAAGAGGATAAATAACCTCGCTCGTCACCTCAAGGAGCATCCGAAGGATTTTAATGTCAAGCGTTCGTTCTACATTCTGATTGGAAAGCGCAACAGGATGCTGAAGTATCTGAGGAGAACGAACTTTGAGAAGTATGTCGATGTGGCAGAGAAGTTGAAGATAAGACACTAAATTGCTTATCTGGAGGTATGAGTTAGATTGCTTCGTCACTGTGTTCCCCACAATGGCAAAACAGAAAAGGAGACAGTATAATGGAAGTTGTTGAAAGAGAGATTATGGGTAAGCTATTCTCTATTGAGACTGGCAAAGTAGCGAGACAGGCAAACGGTTCGGTTGTTGTTCGTCTTGGGGGTACAGTGGTTCTTGTTGCTGCCTGTGCGAGCAAGGAGCCAAAAGAGGGGATTGATTTTTTCCCTCTAACGGTCGAATACAGGGAGCGTCAGTATGCCGCCGGTCAGATACCGGGCGGTTTTTTCAAGCGAGAGGGTCGCCCAACGGAAAGGGAGATACTCTGTGCACGCCTCATAGATAGACCACTGCGTCCACTTTTCCCCGATGGAATGAGAAACGAGATTCAGATTACATCCACCGTTATATCGTTCGACCAGGAGAACGACTCCGACATACTCGGTATAATAGGCGCCTCAACTGCTCTATGTATCTCTGATATTCCGTTCGATGGTCCCGTTGGCGCTGTGAGGGTGGGGCTGGTTGGTGATGAGTTTATCCTCAACCCGACATTCCTCGAGCGGGAGGAGAGCTTACTCGACATCGTGGTTGCAGGAACAAAGGAAAATGTTGTTATGGTCGAGGGCTCAGCATCCGAGATACCAGAGGAAAAGCTCACCGAGGCACTGAGATTTGCCCATTCTGCTATTGTCGAGATAATCGGTATGGAAAGTGAGCTTGTAGACAAGGTCGGCAGGGAGAAGTTCGCATTTGAGGTTTCCGCTCCGCCAGAGGAGATGATAACCCGTGTTGAAAAACTGGCAACTCCTGGCGTTATCAAGCTTCTATCCATTCCAGGGAAAAAGCTCCGCGAGGAGGCTTTATCGAAGCTGGTAGATTCCGTTCGGGATGCGGTTTCGGATGATTTCCCCGATGATGTGGGGTTTGTCCCCGGGATTATACACGATATAGAGAGGCAAAAGCTTCGGCGGATGATTTTAGAGGATGGTCGTCGTATCGACGGTAGAGCACCAACCGATATTCGTCCGATAACGGTAGAGGTAGGTATAATTCCAAGGGCACACGGTTCAGCCCTTTTCACCCGTGGCGAGACGCAGTCTCTCGGTGTTCTCACCCTCGGGACAAAGCTCGATGAGCAGCGGATAGAGAACCTTGAGGGTGAATCCAGCAAGCGGTTTATGCTGCACTACAACTTCCCTCCCTTCTCCGTTGGAGAAACTCGTCCTATACGGGGCCCGTCTCGCAGGGAGATTGGTCATGGGCATCTCGCCGAGATGGCTTTGTCCGCCGTTATCCCGAACGAGGAGACCTTCCCCTACACGATAAGGATAGTCTCCGATATACTCGAGTCCAATGGCTCATCCTCTATGGCGACGGTATGCTCCGGTAGCCTCGCCCTTATGGATGCTGGTGTGTCCGTCAAAGCCGCGGTAGCCGGTATCTCTATGGGACTTGTTAAGGAGGACAACCGAGAGGTCATCTTGACCGATATCATCGGAGCGGAGGACCATAACGGTGATATGGACTTTAAGGTTGCAGGCACAGCGAATGGAGTTACTGCATTTCAGATGGATGTCAAAGTGAAAGGTCTATCATTCGAGACAATATCTGCTGCTCTGAAACGCGCCCGTGATGGAAGGATGTTCATACTTGAGAAGATGAATCAGGTCATCTCACGCCCGAGGGAGTCTCTTTCGGTGTATGCTCCGAGGATAACAACCCTCCGTGTGAACCCGGATAAAATAGGCGAGATAATAGGAACAGGCGGCAAGGTGATACGGGCAATTCAGGAAAGAACGGGAACAACAATCAGTATCGATGATACCGGCCTCGTCCAGATTGCTGCCTACGATGAGACAAGCAGCCTTGCTGCCCTGAAGGAGATAGAATCGATAGTTGAGGAGGCAGAGGTAGGAAAGGTATATGAAGGGACGGTGAAAAGGATAACTCCGTATGGTGCTTTTGTAGAGATACTCCCGAACACCGATGGGCTCCTCCACATATCTGAGATAGAGCACCGGAGGATTAACCGGGTTGAGGATGTGCTTAAGGTCGGTGGTAAGGTGACCGTCAAGGTAATAGGCATAGACGACTCCGGCAGGATAAAACTCTCCCGGAAGGCTCTCATTAAGAGGGAAAACAGTGGTGCTCGCCGCTATGAGAGAAAGAGGAATGATTAGAAAGGAACCAAACAACCAGAAACCAGAAAAGGAGCAAATACAGGGGCAAACATCCCTGTGTACTACAGCTGTTCTGCTCGCTGCGACCAGTCAGGGATATTTAGCTCAGCCTTTATCGATAGAGCGATAATCAGAGCTATCTCACAGAGGCTCAAGAAGAACTTCCCCGACGACGAACTGCCTTACATTACCCCCCTCGATATCGAGGATGTGGCGTCAAGGCTGAAGGAACTCTACGAGAGAAAGACAACCCTTTCCTATCAGCTTCCCTATGTCACGAGCAGACTCGGAGATGTGGTTGAAGAGCTCAAGCA
>NATO01000102.1 GCA_002085385.1 candidate division Zixibacteria bacterium 4484_93 | reverse complement strand
TGTAATGTCGGATGCACATTATTCGTGTTGCTGTAAATATGGAGCTTGGGCGTAATATTATCCCCCTCGGAACTCCTGACGGAACTGCCAACCGTAGGGCTTGTTGTCCCGATGCCGACATTACCACTATTTGTATTGTAAATACTGCTGCCGTTCGGTGCCCAGTATCCAACAGTCCCGCCAGAAATTTGCCCTTTTGTAACGAACTCGTCATCTGCAGTCGCAGAAGCACCCTTCACCGTGCCGGTGAACCGGGCATTACCAGAAACATCAAGCTTATATCCCGGCGATGTTGTCCCGATACCGACATAATTGCTTGGGGTAATAACAAATGGGACTTGGTTATCGGTTACATTTCGAATACCGAAATCCCATGTCTGACCTGATGGGAGTCTCACCCTTAGGTTCACATTGCCTACAGTTTGTTCCAAATGAAGCTCTTCCCCCGGGCTTGTTGTCCCGATGCCGACATGGTCGGAGATGAAGTTGACATCCTCACCAGCTTTGCCTATTGTCAGACCAACCGTCTCCGGGCTGCGGATGGACGCCGAATCGGTAGTATCTACCGAGGAAGAAATATCTGCTCCCTCCTCAGAGAAAATCGCTCCTGCAAGAAGCAGAAGCAAAGCTGTGCAAACAAAAAACCTCTTGAACATTTTAACACCTCCTAGGGTTTTCAAGCAGAGATATATTCCCCATTGCCATAATATAAATAATGTTGCAACAAAAATTGTCAACTTTTTCTGGGGGAAGCAGCGTCAGGGAAATGCAGAGTTATCTGCCAGTTGCTATTCTCTCTCTTTGGTTTTCCCTTTTTGCATTTCACCGAAGCGATGTCCTTAAAAGCTCCATCTCTCGTAGGAAACAATCTCCTCCAGCGGCTTTCTGCTGAACTCCCGCGGAGGGGCATCGGGATATCCAACGGGAATGAGTGCAACGACGGAGACATCATCGGGGATACCGAGAATCTTCTTTACCCTATCCTGATAGAAAGCCCCAATCCAGCAGGTTCCGAGCCCATCCTCCGCTGCCTGGAGGCAGATATGCTCTCCTGCAATCGCAAGGTCAATTAAGAAAGCTGGATGTCCGCAAGTCATCTCATATCCTGGGCTCACAGCGCAGGCAACGATGACAACAGGTGCCTCTGCGACAAACATCTGATTTCTCGCTGCACGGGCGAGTGCTTTCCTGGTGTCCCTGTCCCTGACAACAATAAACTGCCATTCCTGGAAGTTCTTTGCAGATGGTGCAAGCCGTGCCGCCTCGAGGAGACGCAAAACCTTCTCCTCCTCGACGGGGGTATCCTTATACGCCCGGATGCTTCTCCTCTTGATAATCGCAGGGATTATACCTTCCATCATTCCTCCTTCGATTTATTCCAGAGTTCATCCATCTCCTCGAGCGTTGCATCAGCCGGGGATTTATCGAGGTTCCCTTCAATGTATCTGAACCGTTCTTCGAACTTCTTCACACTTTTCAGAAGCGCCATCTCGGCGGATATATCGAGGAACCTTGCAAGGTTGGTTATAGCAAAGAGCAGGTCTCCCAGTTCCTCTTCCATACCTTCTTTATCCTCAGTTCTAATAGCCTGCTCGAGCTCCTGCAGTTCCTCCTTTACCTTATCGAAAACATCCTCTTTTTTCTGCCAGTCAAATCCGACCCTGCTTGCCTTCTGCTGGATTCTCTGGGCACGCAAAAGAGCGGGAAGGTTTCTCGGCACCCCATCGAGTGCTGAAATCTCATCACCTTTTCCTGCACGCTCGAGCATCTTTATTTTTGCCCAGTTGGCGAGTATCTCATCCGTCGATGAAACCTTCACATTCCCGAACACATGCGGGTGCCTGCGGACGAGCTTATCCGATATCCCATCGAGCACATCATCGAGCGTAAATTCCCCCTCCTCTCCTGCAAGCTCCGCTTGGAAGAGTATGTGCATCAATAGGTCGCCCAACTCTTCCTTCAATTTATCGAAGGAGTTCTCATCAATCGCCTCGAATATCTCATACAGCTCCTCGAGCATAAGCGGTCGAAGGGTCGTATGAGTCTGCTCCTTGTCCCAGGGGCAACCGTTCTCACCCCTGAGCCGCTTTAGTATCCCGACAAGCCGCATAAACCTATCCTCTGTCGTCATACCTGTATAACCTCCATATCAGGGGAGTAAAAATTGCTCTTACAATTATCTCTAAATCCAGAAATATTGTCCATCCTTCGATGTAGAATATATCGTATTCGATGGCGGTCTCAATATCCCCGGGATGTGACAGGAGATAGAATCTGGAAAGCGAGATAACTCCCGAACGGACATTCTGCCCTGCAAATAGTCTCATAGCAGGCTTATCAGACAGTCTCTCGTAAGCCTCCGGCGAGAAAAACAGCGGCCCAACGAGGGTTATCTTCCCTTTGAGAACCTCGGGTAAGAGCAGGAACAGCTCGAGAAACGGAAAGAAGCGGCTCGTTAGAACAGGGAAACAGAACCTCTCAGATGAAACAGAGACAGCCTCTATATTCTTGAATTTTCCACCCTTTGCGTATAGGAACAATACCCACAGGAGAAAGAAGGGCAAAAAAGCGGCGAGCAGGAGCGAGACAAAGGCAATCTCGAACATACCCTTGCCGATTCTTCCCCATTCGCTTAATATATTAAACTTCACAACAACCGTCGGAACACCATAGATGTTCGAAACCCTCTTCCCCTTGAGGACATCGGTTATACCGGATATAACACGGAACAGCTTCCCTTTCTGCGGTATCCCTGCAAGGATTTCGATAATCTCGCTATCTTTCGGGTTCTCCAGTGCAATGACCACCTCATCGAAATCCGCCTGTTGCCCGGAGGTAACAGCGGTTGCTCCCAGCTCCGGATGCGAACTTATATATCCGGTTATGAGCTTCGAGTATCCGGGCTCACCGACAACGAGCACACGGGAGTTATCCACCCCTTTTTTCCAGAGCGACCTGACCGTTCGCCTGAAGATGGCCCTCTCCACAGCAAGCAGGATAAAGAGCGAGCCCCAGTAGGTGAATATAATAAATCTCGGTATTCGGAGCGGCTGCTCAGGGTCCGCCGTGATGGCGGCAAGAATGAGTATCCCGATAAAGACCGCCTTAAAAAGCGAGGAAACATCGGCGAGAATGGTTGTAAATCGTGTTTTCACATAGAGATTGTGTGCATAGAAAATAACAAACCAGAAAACGGCAAGCACGAGCCAGGGAACGATGTATGAGGCAGGAGATGGCTTATACAGTGTCTCTCCACCGACGCCGAGCCGAAATCTGACGACAAATGCGACAAAGAGCGCCAGAAGCTCAAAAAAGGCGTCCACTATCGCGAGCAGGACAGACTCTTTCGGAGGGGCAAAACGCATCAGGCATTCCCCTCGAAGAAGTGGATTATCCTGTTTGATAGCACATCCCGAGAGCGGTGCTCGTGGATAAATCTTTTCCCTGCATAAGCCAGCTTATCTCTCACACTCCGGGACCCCTTTAAGAAAAGTATAGCCTCTGTCATAGCATCCGCATCCCCAGCCGGGACACAATAAGCCGCCCTATGTTCCTGCAGAAGGGTTCTACCATAACCATCCATAGCACAGACAATTGGTATCCCCGCGAACATTGCGTCGACAAGCTTGGCAGGAAAGGCATATTCGTTCACGGGGTTCTTGGCAAGCATAACAAGATAAAGGTCAAACGCTTTGAGAATGCTCGTTACCTCCCCCTGCGGCACACCATCAAAGAAACGGATATTACCAGGAGAGCTCTTGTGCATAAGTGAGCGAATCCTTTCCTTTTCCACACCCTCACCGATGACAGTTATCGTGATATCCTTCTCCTGTTTAACCCTTTCCGCCACATCGACAAGGATGTCAACCCCCTGCATTATCCCGATATTGCCGAGGTAAAGTATATTGAAATCCTCTTTTTTTATCCCGTATCGCTCCCTTATTTCCTCTTCTGGGATAGTCTTGTTACCCAGAGCCTCCGGATAAACGAAGTTTGGTATATCGTATATTCTCTCCCGTTCAACCCCGTAAAAGCAGGATATGATGTCTGCAAAGTATGTAATGGCAACGGATATTCTCTCCGCGCCCCGATATATCATTCGAGAGAGGAAGAGTGCTGTCGTCAGGAGCATTCCCGATTCCAGCCTGCCGACAAGTGCTGCCGCCTCGGGCCAGAGGTCTCTGACATCGAGGATATAGCTCTTGCGTTTCAGAACCCCAACGATCTTTCCCGCAAGCCCATTAAAAGGTGAAGGCGTCGTTGCAAAGACAACATCGACATCCCGGATGAAAAGCGATACAAATATCGCACCGAACATATACGAGAAGTAAGATGCAAGCCTCTCGATAAGGTTTTTCCGTTTCATCCCGGCGATATAGGTGCGATAGACACACACACCGTTGTAGCTCTCTTTCTGAAACGGGAACAGATTTTTATATCCGGGGAACACAGTTCCTTTGGGGTAGTTCGGCACCTCGGCAACGACAACAACCCTATGCCCTCTGCTTCTGAGGATGCTCACAAACTCCCACATCCTCCTCGGGGATGCGCCTATCTCGGGTGGAAAAAATTGGGTCAAAAAGAGGAGTTTCATCTATTTCAGAAGGAGCAGTTTCCTTACCTGCTGCGCACCACAAGACTCTGCTCTCACAAGATACAGCCCGCTCGGAGCGGACTCAAACTCCCTGTCAAATATAACCTCACCGTGTCCGGAGTCCGCTGTAATCATCCTTCTCGCAATCATCTCTCCCCCGATGTTGTATATCTCAAATGTTATCTCGCCCGAGCGAGGCAGAAAGAACCTGAACAAAACAGATGAATTGAACGGGTTCGGGTATCCATTCGAGAGGAAAAACTGCCCCGGTGTAACATTTAGTTCACGGATAGATAAACCGTCAATTATAGCTAAGTCATCGAAGAACCATCCAGCATAGTTCGATGCGGCATCGGATGCAAAATGGAACCGAAGGTAGATAAATCCCCCGGCATAGTCAACGAGGTCAAACCTCGCTTCCTCCCAGCCTCTTGTGCTGTCGAAGCCACCATAGACAGGCTCTCCTCCCAGAAACGGATTGACGGACGAGCATATCCCATCATACTCAGAGAAGCCCGGCACAGGATAAAGGACATCTGTCGCCATCGTCACCGTATCAACAACCGCCTTTATATTCCCACCATCGAATATATACCCTGCTGCTCCCTCCGTCTGATACCAATGGTAGAACCGCAGAACCGGATGCTCCGTGTCCTCGAGATGAAGCGGTATATCGAGTGTCCAGTTGGCATAGGGGGAATATGTCCCCGATAGATTCGTCCCCCAGCAACGGCTGCCAGAAAAGGGTATAACAAGCGATGTGTCAGGCGTTCCCCATTCCCATCCAATTGTGTCGGGAGAGACAAGAAATGTTCCGGACGAGTCCTCGAAATCGGTGTTGAAGAGCGAGTGATACAGAGTAACATCGACCCTCACTGTCTCGTCCTCGACAACCTCGACATCAGGAACGGTCATCGGGGCAAAGCCAGGCTTTGAAAAGACCACATTCCACACACCGGCGGGGACATAGCTCAGAACATAGTTCCCCGACGAGTCCGTATAGGCACTCCTGTGCACATCGGCAATCTCGACGAGGACATTATCATCCGGCTCTGTGTGGGAGAGGTCCACAGTGCCAATGACTGTCCCCGACGGCTCATACACCTCGATATCATCTATATACCAGCCAGAATAATCGCTGCCCGTTTCATCGGATGCAAAATGGAACCCAATCACGGCGTTATATCCGCAGTATGCCGATATGTCGAATGTAACCTGCTCCCAGCCATCGCTCACACCGGAGAATGCTGGCTCACCGAATATTGCCGATGCTCCCTCCATCGATTCAACAGGATACCCCCCGATAGGTGTTATCCGGTTCCAGGTCGAGCCACCATCGACAGATAGGCAGACATTCCCACCATCTGCTCCCTCCTCCGTTTCATAGCGGTGCCAGAAGCGAAGCTTTGCCGCATCCACAGACTGAAGTATAAACGATGGACTCCATAGCCACCAGTCGGCCAAGCCGGTGTAGTTCCCCGAGAGGACAGTCCCCCAACAGTTGGGCGTCGAATGGGCAGAGAACCCAGTCGGTGAACCATATTCCCAGTTGGTTGTCAAACTGTCGACAAGCACAAAATCTCCTGTGGAGGTATCGAAGTCGCAGGAATACGGGATGGACGATAAATAGGTTCCCGCGCCTCTCATAGAATACCCCTGGCGTTCCCGTATACGCCGGGTGTAGGTCGCAGTTGTAAACAGAGAGAAGTGCATTGGGGTTCCCTGTGTTCGGTATGGCAGGGAGCGATATGTTGTTTCCTCCGTATGTGAAACTCAGCCACCCGTTCGAGCAGACATTGATAGTCGTATATCCGTTCCCGTAAAAAAAGAATGTGCCACCCAAAGGGATATTCTGGTGAGAGTCATCGCTAAGGGAAAGATGCGTTCCCGTTTCCGTTATATCGACCCAGTTGAAAACAGGGCCTCCCGCCTCTTCCGAGTCTATCCACTGGTAGCCATAGTCATCGGGACCCCCTGTGCTTGCAAACACAGGAGAAACCAG
>NATO01000101.1 GCA_002085385.1 candidate division Zixibacteria bacterium 4484_93 | reverse complement strand
GAAGTGGATTCTCAAAGACCCTTCCCACAAAAAGCTCGAGCCTGTCAGAGAACCTTGCTGGAAGACGAGAACTCCCGGGTTCAAAGAATACATAAGGGGAAATAGGGCAGGGGTTATCCTGAATGGAAACGCTCCCGAGTCGGACACGCTCTGGCGATACGGATACCGAGACCTCACCAGCAAGAAGTGTCCCGACAAGGGAAAGAAACACTATTTGATATACAAAAGCCTCTTTGATAGGAAAAAAGAATTTCCCTCTACCGTGCATATATACACTCCTGATGAAACCCCCTGTGGCTCAAAAGAAAGCTCCCCAGAGGAAAAAGGAAGCTTTTGCTCGTATATCTTCACTCCATAAAGATTGAATATCTTAAGTGTTGCCTCCGACCAGGGCAGAGAGTACGCAATCTTCACCCGGGAATTGAACGGGTTCGGGAAGAATTCGAGTGGTGCTGTTTTGGGAAGGGACTGTTCTTCCTCTATGCCGACATAGTGTAGACCGATATCGAGCTTCACAGGGAACTCCCCTATGTGCACGGAGATTGTGTCCCCTGCAAAGTGCCGCGCATAGACAGCCACGGTATAATCTCCGGGGACAAGCAATCTATAATGTGCACCGAATGTGGAATCGGTCGTTCTCGGCGAGAGTAGCTCCTCATCATAGGTCTCGAGCACACGGATAACGGAATGCACTGGCTCGCCTGTTGAATCGTTGTATGTATGAATCCACAGACCTGGCCCGAGGCTGCGCTCGAGCAGATACTTTATCCCGACGAGATGGTTCTCGCATACCGAGTTCACACGCCATCCCTCGGGGCGCAGACAGGTATCCACCTCGACTATGAAGGGAACTGTCCCGAGCTCGCTATACTGCCAGTCGCTAGCATTGCCTGTCCTGGATGTCGAATATCTCGGATTATAACCTCCACCATCGTGGGCAACTATCCTCTCTGCGAACTCATACGCTATATCCTGTATCGTCTCATAATCAGGTGAATAGACAGGACCCGACCAGCGCCAGGGATATATCACCCACTCGTTGTATGTTCCGTATGCAGATGAATGGTAGAACACCGATGTGACGAACCTCTCCCGCCTGCAGATGGACATAATAGCCTTCGTCTCCGATTCGCTTCCCGCTCCGGGACCTCGATAGGTCGTGGCATCCCAGTCGGAGTTGCCGAACTCCCAGTTGTAAGGGAAATTTCGATTTATATCGACACCATCGGTATCGCCGCCATCACCCGGGGTAAAATCGAATATCCCATTTTCATTGTTGTCATGCTTGTTCTTGCGGAAATATTCATCCAGCCCATCGGTAACGACCTTATGCCCATCAGGATTGACAATCGGTATAATCCAGACCTTAAGTGAGTCGAGGTATCGGGTAACCGCAGGGTCCTCTCCATAATCTTCGAGGAGTGAACGTGCCGCAAAGAGCACAATCTCCGTGCCAATCATCTCCTCGGCGTGTATTGAACCGGTGAAGAGAACAGTTGGCTTATCCTCATTCTCTGCTGTCCTGCTCGTAATCTTCAGCCCCCATATAACCCTCCTGTCGACCTCTGAGACACCGAGTGATTCTTTCACGCACAAACCGGGGAACTCGTCCACAAGAGAATCAAGTGCTGCAGATGCCTCTTCGTATGTATGATACCTCGGGTCGATGGATGCAAAAGGACTACTCACAAGAAGAATAGAAAACAGCGATATGAGAAGTATTCCTCTCATCTTCCCCCTTTACTTCAGGAGGAGCAGTTTTGTTGTAGCTGCACTCCCTGATATTTTAAGCTTTGCCAGATAAACCCCGGAGGGGAGTGAACTCGCATCCCAGATGAATCTATATGTTCCATTGGATAAGAAATCGTCGAGGATTGTTGCGACCCTCTCCCCACGGATGTTATAGACCGAAACTGTTGTCTTCCCCGACCTCGGGATGAAGAACTCGATAGATGTCCTCGGATTGAACGGGTTCGGGTATGCAGAGATGCTTATCTTGTCTGGAAGGCTGAGCTCTTCCTCGACACCGGCGAGCCTGCTTTGGACGGTTATACGGTCGATATACCAGCCCTCATCGGTAACATGTGCATCGCTGCCGAACCGGAAGCGGAACTTAACATCGCCGGGATACCCTGTTATAAGAAATGTCTCATATCCCCAGCCGGGTGAGGAGCCGCCGAAACAGGGAGTATGCGGGTCGAATGGTGAGGCTTCGTTCGGCTCAATCTGAAGCGGGTAACCATCTGTCGGGAATATCTGCTCCCAGCTTATCCCCATATCGGTGGAGAGTTCAACTATACCACCATCCCAGGTGTGGGTCGGGTCATCGCTAACCATCTCCGTTAAGATATACGAGTAGAACTGTAGGGTGGCTGTCTCACCTATTGTCAGAAGCGGTGTCTCCAAGGCACAGTCGAGAAGGTCGTCATAGTTTCCTCCCTCCGAGATCGAACCACACTTCCACGAATATTCCCCATCAGGATAGCTTCTGTAGTCGCAGATATGCCAGTTGTCGCCATAGTCCGCACTTATCGTATAGTGCCGGTATTCTGTCCTGCCGTGGTCGAAATCCTCGATGTATCGCTCGGTTATCGGGAAATTGTAAAATCCCTCCTCCGGGAGAGTTGTGCTGTTCGAGGCAGGCGAGCTATCCACTGCAATTATCCTGTAAAGGATTGTATCACCCACCTCGATTGGGAAGTTCATCGTTCCCTCATAAATCTCGTATGGCTCCTCATCATCTATATGAACCATACCCAGATGGTCGATTAGCCTGTCATCCCGGTAAAATTCGACGGAGACAGAGGAGATAGCTGTATTATCCAAAGCCTTCAGATACATCTTTCTGGGCCAGTATATCGGAGACTGCTCGAGAATCGGGGTGAACTCGACAATCGGTGGGTCGGCATCCGGCTGAACGAAGAATGTGAAGAAGCTATCTGGAGCACCGTCGGGAAGGGTGTCGGAAAGTCCGAAAAGGTCACTACCTGTGATGTAATAGTCGACCTGCGTTCCAAGAGGTTGCGCCGGTATGAAGCCGGAATACGATGTAAATCCACCCCCTCCACAGGGAACATCTGTCCAGCCGCCGCCATCTATACGATAGTGAAGTGCAATCCCACCGGAGGCAACATCGAATGTATGGTTGACATTCACGATAGCTCTATATGAGTGAACTGTGTCCATTGTGTTCATAAGCGGGATATGTATCAATTCAAAGCGGATTCCTGGTCCTATCGTGTGATTGTAGAAACCGGTGTATATTCCAACGGCGTTCGGCGTTCCGTTCCCGACATAACCATCGTCATCATCCACATCGAGCATCGCATAAAGGAACTCCTCGAACTCGTTCGGATACCCGTCGAGGCGAGCAAGATGAACAAGCGAATCGCACCTCGGTTGACCGATTAGTTCCCTCGTGTCCCAGAAAGCACCTCCTATTATCCTGCCATCCGCGTGAACCTCACCGCTTAAATCCTCAGGGTAGCAAAGGTGATTATCTATCGTTCTGAACATACCAGGATAGTAAAGGTATATTCCATC
Organism: candidate division Zixibacteria bacterium 4484_93; assembly: GCA_002085385.1. Lineage (GTDB taxonomy): Bacteria > UBP14 > UBA6098 > 4484-93 > 4484-93 > 4484-93. The sequence goes on along the minus strand of NATO01000101.1, from coordinate 2,107 downwards.
GCTAACCCTCGGGTCATCGGTTAAGGAGCAGGCGAAATAATCCGACAGAGCCTCGTCGATTGCCCCGGGCTCACCAGAATAAGGAAGCTGGTAGTCGGGATATATATGATGTGTCACACCATGGGTATATTCGTGATAGATTATCTCGGCGAAGAGGGCGAAACTATACATCGTCGCTCCTCCATCACCGAAATTTATCCCGTGACCATCCCAGTAAGCGTTGCCATAGTTCTCTATAAGAACCGTAACAGGCATCTGGTAATCCATCGCATTATAACCAAGAAAATATTTGACATATTGATGGATGAAGTTTTCGTGATAATATGCATTTATCTCGTCGATTTCGGCATAGGCTCTCGTGAAATGTGCCGAGTAAGGAGAATCCATCAGTGTTACCGAACTGTGATACGCGCCGTCGTCTCCGGATGCGTTGTCCACATCGACGTATGTCCCCTTGAGATGTGCCTGAAGGGAGAACGATGAGCCCGAGACAGAAGAAAACTCAAAACTACCAGCTCCATCGGCGTAAGTGCCAGAGCTACCGAGCCAGACCTCGATGTATGGAAGCGGAGCAATCGTTATGTCATCGAGTGCATTGTACGGGTAAATCTCACCATCGAAGCCGCCGCTGAAGGTGTCAAAGCGGCACAGAGAAAACAGAGCGAGCAGTTCACCGGTCTCGGCATCGACTAAAGCCTCCGCACGAATCCTATCGAACGATACGACGAAGTTAAATGCAAGCTGCGTCCTGCCAGATTTCTTCAGTATCACCTGCCGTATCTCCGAGTCGATGGCAACATCTCTGCCAAGATACCCCTCGACAGAGGATTTTGCCTTATCCTGCCCGATTGCAGGAACAGTCGGTATCTCCTCAACTGTCTTTATGTGTGAGGTTATGGAATACAACCTCCCTGTCTCCGTTATCATAACCGTTATATACCCGTCATACACAGGGATACGATGCATCTTTTCCCTGTAAGTCAGGATATATTTGTTCTCGAAATGAACCTCCTTATACGGTGAAAGTCCTGCCCCGCCAAGTCCGAGTGCATCCGAATTGTCGAGAAGAAGGGAAAGAACCCTGTCCTGATAATCATTCGTTATCCCCGTCTCGATATAGCCTCCCCTCGCTCGGCGAAGAGCACCTGTCTGAGGGTCGATGAATATCTGCCAGTTTCCACCCCCACCTGCGAGAAACTCCGGGATATTACCTGCCCTGACCATCTTTTCAGCCTCGAGCCCTATCTCGGGGAAACCCGCCTCCTGTGGAACAAAAGCAAACAGTGGCAAGGCAATCACAAACACAAGAACAGATACAGAAAGTAGCCTTTTCATAATTTGCTCCCATTATTTTAACATAGTTATCATAAAGATAACAATTATTATCACTATTGCAACCAAAACCCATTTCAGCCAGAAGAACCTTGGATAGTGTGAGCGGTCAGGTCTTGGGACAGAAACATATTTCCCGCTTTTTGAGTGTCTGAATCTTACCATTTTACACCCCCGCAAATATCTTCGTGAAGAAACCGACAAAAGGGTATATCAGGGCGGAAAGTATCGGCAGACCGGAGAACTCCGAGAATATTATCAATCCGATGAGTAAAAATGGTCCCATCATTTCCAGCTGGTAAAACATCCTGTCGTATTCTCTGGGCAGAAGCCCGAACAGTATCTTCGAGCCATCGAGTGGCGGAATCGGTATCAGATTGAAAACGGCGAGTATCAGATTTATTTGAACGGTGACAAGAAACATCACCGCAAGGATGTGAAGCGTGCTGCCCTCGATATAGATAGCGGAAGGAAACAGATTAACCCATAATCGGTAGACTAGTCCGAACAAGAATGCAAGTAGCATATTCGACGCAGGACCCGCAAGGGATGTCAGAAGTATTCCGTTTTTGGGGTTTTTGAAATTTCGCGGGTCTATCGGAACAGGCTTTGCCCAGCCTATGTGGACGAATAAAAGCATAATAGTCCCCAGCGGGTCGAGGTGCCGCAAGGGGTTGAGGCTCAACCTCCCCGCATAAGCCGCAGTCGGGTCACCGAGCAAATAGGCAGCATAACCGTGCGAAAACTCATGAAATGTTATAGCAAGAAGTATCGG
>NATO01000010.1 GCA_002085385.1 candidate division Zixibacteria bacterium 4484_93 | reverse complement strand
CAGGAGCCCGACATCGGCAGTGAAACCGAGCCTCGAATAGCTATCAGAGAAAATAGGGTCGGCAGGCTCAAAATCGACAAAGTTGGACGAATTGAAACCATACCTCAGCACCTTACCGTTCACGCCGAGGGATAGATTCTTTCCAAGTCGGGAGCCAAAAAGCATCTTAGAGTATGAAAGGGAGAGCTCCATCTCAGAGTAAGTGCTCGAGAAAAACTGTGCCCAGGAAAAGGCGAAAGAGCCATACCTCCCCCTCTTGCCAAGGTGATGGATGTAAGCGGCATACCCTTTCATAAGGTTATCACCCTCAATTCCCCAGTACTTCTTCGTAAAACCTGCAGTCAACGCACGCTCCCGGAAGAGCTCAATCCCTGCCGGATTCCATCGAGGGGCATTTGCATCGTTGGAGACCGCCGTAAAGGCACCACCCATTCCCTCGGGCCTCGCTCCTATGTCAATCTGGGCGGAGAGAGACGAGATTGAAATGAGTAAAGCGGTAACCAACATCAAGCTTATTCGCCGATTGTTCATCAGTTCGTCTCCTTCTAACTAACTCTTTATATTTCAGTCGGTTATCTTGCAATACTTATAGTTCCGTTGCAAACTTTCTCTCCATCTACTTCTATCACATATAAATACAACCCTTGGCGACAGAGACGATTTCTCTCATCTCTTCCGTCCCAGAGCCAATCGTCACCCACTACATCCGATGCCTCGATGGTTCTCACAAGCTTCCCACGGATATCGTATATGTATATCCTCGTTGAGGTTAGCTTCTGTCTCATATTGGGAAACTTGAAGCTCGCATAGTCGTTGATACCATCATTGTTCGGGGTTATCGGGTTTGGAGATTCCCTACAGGGAATAAGACTCATCTGGAACGACCATCCTGTGTGGAGTTCATTTGGCGGACAGAAGATAGGGTCGACAGCGTCATACGCGAAAACATCGATGGTCACAAACTCACCATCCCGGAAGGAGAGCCCAGCCTCCTGGGTGTTTATAACGACCGTGCCACTTACCTCATCGAACGAAACTCCATAATCGCCGATGGAGAAACTCCTCCCTTTCACTGTGACAACAATCGATGAATCAACAAGTCCCGAAAGCTCATCTGCAATGGAAAAAGAGATAATAGGATGGAGTGCATCAATAACCGCTCCCTGCGCCGGGAGATTGTTACTCATAGTAGGTGGGCGAGTATCGACAAAGAACGACCAGGTATCCCCAGGCGAGAAGTTTCCAATAGTATCGGCGACCGGCTCGAGCGTGACCACATTTTCTCCATAGGGCAGATTGGAAGATGGCACAAACACGAGCAGACTCTCCTCCGGATAGTAGGAAAGCTCATCGGAGGTGATGCTATAGGAAACCCCGTTCAAGGTCAAGGAAACGGTCGATGTATCGACCCCGTTCTCGTCGAAGAGCCAGATATCTATCTCCTGGCGTGGACAACTGGTGTATGCACTGTCATACGGGACGAGCAGGCGATACTCAGGTCCAACGACATTGTAGATAAGAACCCTCCTGTCATCGCTCCAGCTCATATGCCTATCCTCTGCCCCGAGGTCGGAGTCATCGTCGAATGCCCTGACCCGATAAATAAAATCCACTCCCTCAGCCTGCGGAGGAACAGGAGTTATTGTCTGGAAACGGCTGCCGAAACTCCCTGCTCCGGGGATGGAATCCATCTGAAGCTCGCCGAGATGGTCCATATCTAACTCTCCGTCAATATCCCATATGAGAACAACACCCTGTCCCTCGAGCCCTGTATTGTCATCATACACGCCGCTCGTATCCCAGATGTCACAGGCGATATAAAATTCGCTATCAGCGGGCCAGAGCGTGGGAGCAAAGTTATCGAAAAACGGTCCGGTGGTGTCGTTGTCAGCGACGATAAAATACCAGCTGAAAGGTGCCTCTTGAAGCGGGTTCGGGTCACAGTAAAAAGGCATATCCTCAGCCCTGATTACCTGAACCCAGACCGTCTCAACGCTGGAGAAGTCGACCCCGATACTCTCAGGAATAAAAATGATGGTGTCGCCGATAAGATATACCCCATCGGAGTATATCGAGAGCATCGAATCATTGATGGTAAAGACAACGGAGCCAAAATTAACATCTGATACATCATCCGTTAGATGAAATGCGACATCCGTCTGGGCATCTGTTGTCATAAACCCCTCAGGCGGTGAAAACCAGTCAACATAGGGACCGGAAAGGTCTGCAATGAAGCTCCAGCATAGAGGCTCGACTATATCGTTGCAGTAGACATCCTCGCAATGGTCGAGACAGACATCGACCGTCGAACCATCGGAATAGTAATGCCCAGCAGAAGGGGTGAACGATATCCTATGCATCGCAGGGTCGTACGCAAGTTCGGGTGCGCCCCAGGTGTACACAATCCCGTCGACGGTCATCTCGATGCTGGATGTCTCAATATCGTTTTCATCGGTGATGAGTATCTCGATTGTATGGTCGGCACAGGAGGTTATCGAATCGGGAAGCGGGGTTATTATTGAAGCCGTTGGTGGATTCAGGTTCCAGGCAGGGAGCTCGATACATCGAAAGATGAGATTCGAGTCGGCGGTATCAGCGTGAGCTATCACACTCACGCAAACCACGGTATCATTCGGATACGGCTCAACATCTATTGTCCATGAAACAGTCCCTGTCTCATTGGTATCGAGTGTTGAAGGGGTGGTAAATCTAATCGTATCATCAGCTGCAACGCTCATCATATCTGGAAGATGAAGTGTGCAGTAGGTATTGAAAACAGTTGTGTCGCCGACATTTTGCACATTGACGGTAAGTTCAATCGGGTTTGGTGAATAGTTGCAGTCCTCGAAGTCGAGTCCACCTGGCAGGTTCCAGGACAGGGTCAACTCACCGATAGAGACGGTTGGATCGCCAAGGCCGTAATATGTGCCCACCCGGAATGTGTCGCCGGGGGCAATTGTCACAGGATACCACCAGAGGAGAACAGCACTATCCCAGTAAGTGTTGTGGAGTGTATCTGCGGTATAATCCCAGGCAACATCGACATAGGTGGGCCAGGAGCCGACACAGAATCGGTCAGGCATAGTCGCTCCCCAGCCATAGAGTATCCCCTGTCCGACGAGGTATTCCGGCGGCTGGTCGGGGCCGACCTCGAAAGCCTGCCAGTAGTTCGGCATATAGGGCGCTCGGAATTCCTGCTCACGCCCGGAGGAACCAGGAGCCTCTGCATATCCAAAGGCGGTTGATAAAGGCGCTGCGTCGTTGTCATCTATCATCGTGTCCAGCTCGAGTAATATCCCGACCGTATGAGACCTGCCATCCGTTGGCGTGCAGTAATACTCGATGAAAAGGGTTCCAAGTCCGGGTATAATCTCAACAGGGGTCAGAACCTGCTCAATTCTAACGCCTGTTATATCCCAGGAGCAGACGACGGATGTATCGACAATATGTGGAGCAGCGGAGCAGGTAACATAGGTAGCCCCTGTAATCCAGTTGTAGTTCGAGTATATTACGCCATCGACACGGAAATTCGTATGCGATGTGGAACCCTCACCAGGGAAACCAAACAGAAGACGCTCTCCCGTTGTTAAACCCTCGGTAAAGCGGCCATCTTCGTTGTCGATGCAGACCCGAATACCATGGCGGGAATAGGTTAGTTTTCCCTCATCGCTCCAGCGTCCATAGACAGACTTTCTTGTGCCGTAGTCGGCATTGGCAATCCCGGCAAGAAACGATATAAAAAGAAACGATATAAGAAATAAAAAGATAAAAAGTCGCTTCATATCTTAACTCCCCTTTTTACATAACTGTATTAAAAGAGATATAATGTAAAAGTCAAGAGTTTTCCTCATTGGTTTTCTGGGGTATAAGGTTATATTTTTCAATCTTTCGATAGAGTGTCGATGGGTCGATGCCGAGCGCCTGCGCTGCCTTTATTTTTTTCCAACCGACACGGTTCAGGGTATAAAAGATGTAAGCTTTCTCTATCTCTTCAAGTGGGAGGATACCCCCAACAAAAGTTTGTTTCTGTCTTTGGAGAGCCATTTCTTCTCCTTTTCTTATGTGCTCGGGGAGTTCCTTTTCGCTTATCAGCCCATCCTTGCTCAGAAAATATGCCCTCTCGATGGCATTTTCCATTTCGCGGACATTTCCAGCCCAATGAGCCTTCTTGAGAAGTTTCTCGGCTGTTTCTGTGAAACGAACATCTCTTTTATCGTTCATCCTGCAGACAAGTCTTTTCAAGAAGTGAGTCGCTATCGGCATAATATCCTCCCTGCGTTCCCGAAGTGGAGGAATAGATATTGGGAAGACATTCAGTCGGTAGTATAGGTCTGCCCGGAACGCCCCTTTTCTAACCATATCCTCGAGGTTGGTATTTGTCGCTGCTATAATCCTCACATCCACCTTCACAGGCGAGGTCGAGCCAATGGGCGTTATTTCTTTTTCCTCGATTGCCCGCAGGAGTTTCACCTGGATAGCCATAGATGTATCGCCTATTTCATCCAGGAATAATGTTCCGTGGTCGGCTGCCTTCATAAGCCCATCTTTGTCCCTGACAGCACCCGTAAAGCTTCCCTTCTTATGTCCAAACAGCTCGCTCTCCAGCAATTGCTCTGGCAGGGCACCACAGTTAACAGAGATAAATGGGGCATCTGTTCTTCCACTCAGGCGGTGGATTGCCCTCGCCACAAGTTCCTTGCCTGTGCCCGATTCTCCGAGGATAAGAACGGTGCTATCGGTCGGTGCAATCGTCTTGATGAGTTCTTTCATTTCCAGAACCTTTGGGGAATTCCCGACAAACTCGTCGATGGATACACCCTCACTTACCTGTTCTTTGAGCAATATGTTTTCCTCACGAAGCTCCCTTTCCTCCAGAATTCTCTTAATGGAGTGTCTTATCTCGCTTATCTGAAATGGCTTGGTGATATAGTCGCTTGCACCCTCCCGCAGAGCCTCAATCGCTGTCTCAAGTGAGGCATAAGCGGTCATCATTATAACATCGATTGTCTGATTTTTCTTCCGTATCTCTCGCAAGAGCTCAACCCCCGACATCTCCGGCATCTTAATGTCCAGTATTGCTATATCGAAATTGGATTTATCGAGGAGTCCAATTGCCTCCTTCGCAGATAGGGCTGTGGCTACCTCATAACCGCTCTTGGATAGCATTATCCTCATAAACTTGCACATACTCTCCTCATCGTCAACTACAAGTATTCTGACCATTACCTCCTCCTTAATATTCAACTCCCAGAGTAAAATAATATATAGGATGTGCTGCTATGTCAACAAGATTGGTACTCCACGCTGTATCCCAGTTGAGAAGCAGTATCCCGAGATTTACACGGACACCGACACCGATGCCTGCTTTTATATCCTTAAGTCTCGAGTTCATAACAGGTTTAAAGTCGGAGTCGTTATCCCAGGCGGAGCCCACATCGGCGAAAATTGCCCCGTTTATGTTCCGTATCTCAATTGGCGGAAAACCGAGGGAAAGTCTCTCAATAAACGGATAGCGGAACTCAAAGTTAAAAAGTGCATATCTTGTGCCGAAAAGGTCGAATAATTCGTATCCTCTCAGAGGGTAGATATAGTTTGATAGATACATATCCCTGACCGAGTAGATATCATCCGTTGCAATCCGGTAGTTGAGCCACTGAGATGCTCCCCCAAGATAATAACTTTTCGGGTTTCCACCTGTTACCACACCTCCTGTCAACCTCATAGCAAATGTGTATCTGTGTGAGACCCTGATGTATCTTCTCGCATCTCCCTGAACCTCGATGTAATCGTAGGAACTGGAAGAGAGAGGTGGTGACCCCTCAAGCTTGAACCTGATTCTTGTCCCGTTGATAGGTCCTGTAGAGCCCCAGAGGGAATTATCCTTTACCCAGGCAACCCGAGCTACTGCACAGGAAACATTTTTGTCATCGAACGGCGGGTCATAGAAGTAGCGGTTCAGCAGAAGCCCCGCTATGTCCATCTCAGCCCGCACAAACTGCGAAAACGGATAGGAGACATAAAGCTCGGTGCCATACAGTCTGTCGGAGAAGAGTCTCCCGTCATTATCTATGAAATAATTCTTTGTGTGAAAGATAGTTCCGCCGATGTCCGTTCTACGCTTGAGGTAAGCATACGATAGATAGAAGCTGGCGTTGTCCGTCGTGTTGAAGAGGTCTGTGGCAAGGAAGACCCTGTGATTGCCGAGCATATCGCTGAAAAGTAAGATTGTCTGCCCCTGGATACCGTAGAATGTATCGTAGAAGAGTGAAGCTGTGGCATAGTCAGCGGAGAATCTTGGCGTGTAGCGCTTCTTCCCGAGCTTCCTCGCCTCCTTTTTCTCTGTCTCCGGCTCCTTTGCAAAGACAAATTTTGAAAAGCCTTCGCTTATTCCCTCGGTCTTCATCGTATCCTTTTTCTCCTCCCTTACCACAGGCAGCACAAAAACAGGCTTCCCCATCCTGAATGGTGTATCCGCTATCGTGTCCTTTGGTGAGAGATTATCGAGGATGAATATATCCCAGCCGCCATCCTGAAAAGTAGAGAATGCCACAGAACCGCCATCAGGATTGAAACTGGGGAAGAATGCCCCTGTCACCACATCGGTCAACGGGAGGGAAACGCCTTCCGCCATGTCATACAAATATAGGTTGGAAATCCCGTTTCGGTAGGATGAATAGACAAGCCGCCCGTTCGGTCCCCAGGATGGGTCGCAGCTCGAGAAGCCATCGTAAGTCACAGGGAATATCGAGTCCCCCTCGACATCATAGATGAATATATTCTCCTCGAGCTTATCGAGTGAGCTGGTATCGGCTGCATCGAGCGGTCGGGCTGATGTGAATGCAACGAATTTCCCATCGGGGGAAACAGATGGCTCATTGTCAGGATAGATGTCATCGGTTATGCAGGAAAATCTTCCGTTTTCGAGGTCATAGGTGTATAGGTCGAGCTTTGTCCCTGATAGTCCGGAAAAGATGAGCTGCTTGCCATCGGGGAAAAAAGCAGGAGAATAGAGAGCCTTTAATTTTGGGCAGATTTCCTCTACTACCTTCTTTCTATCTATATCGAAAATGGCGATATAATCCTCTGTTTTGTGCCTTGTAACATAGGCAATCCTCTTGCCATCCGGCGAGAATGCAGGAGCGCTCGAGAATGAATGAAACCCCTCGAAATCTCCACTTCGCTCTCCTTTGACGAGATGACGCCTCTTCTTGCTTAAAACGGAGATGAGCATAAGGTCGGAGTAGTCGCTCTCATCGGAGAAATAAGCGATATAATTCCCATCAGGAGAGAAGACCGGCTGGATGTTGAAATGGGAGCCTTCCCTTTTGTGATCGGTTATACGCGTGGCAAAATCATCTGCAAACTCCCTGCCAGGCAATTCTTCCCAGATATGCCCCTTTATCTCCCTGCTCCACTCCTCGTATAGCTTTTCCTGGTCCCTACCGACCGCATCCTCGAACGCATCATCGATAGAAGGTGAGAGCTTCATCTTGGAGAGTATCTCGCCAAGTTTTCTCACACCATACCGCTCGGCAATATACTTGACCATAGATTGCCCCTGCTTGTATATGAGAAACCCTCCTATCTCATCCGGAGGCAAGAGATAATCGTGAACAACCGCATCACGGATATACATATCGGACTCGAAATCCCAGTCGAGGGAAAGATACTCTGCCATCCCCTCGATGAACCAAAGCGGCGGGGTAATAAACCTGCTGGTAGATGCAATGGATGATATATTCCCGCCAAAGAGAAAGTAGAACTGGAATGTGTGAACCAGCTCGTGTCGAAGGACATGGGAAAAATCACGATAGTTTCCGTTGAACGGAATAACAACTCGGTTCTTGAAAATCTCGGTAAATCCGCCCGTTGCCTCCGTCAGAATCTCAGGCGAGACATTGTTCTCAAGAAACTCATTCGGAGACGGATAAATAATAACAGGGAGAGGATAGTCAGGCGACCTGCCGAGAGAGTTTGTCAGATAATCATATCCCCTGTCCAGATACCCCTTCCCAATAGAGGCAAGGGAATCGTAGCCGCTGTGATAGTATAGCTCAAAATGCTCGGTATCCCACTCATACCAATCAGGATTACCTGTCTGAAGTTTGTTCCTCCCGAACTGACAGAAAGCAGCGGAAGGCAAGAGAACGATGATTAAAATTCTAATCAGAACCTTTTCCATTTTTCCTTCCAGTGGGAGAGTATTTCCAGTGCCTGGATAGGGGTGATGTTATCGATATCCAGTTCCCTCAGTGCCTGGATGAGTGGGTGATACTCTGGCTCGAACAGGCTTATCTGATACTCTCCGTATTTCTCCTTTTTGCTCTTCTTGAATATCGCTTTTGAGCTTATCGGGGACTTGCCGTTTTCGAGAGCCTCGAGTATCTCTCTCGCCCGCTCGATTGATTCTTCCGGTAGTCCTGCTAATTTTGCCACCTCTATCCCGTAGCTATCGTCGCAGCCACCCTCCGTTATCTTGTGTGTAAAATGGATATTCTCTCCTATCCGCTTGACCATTACCTGCAGGTTCTTTACCCTTGGAAGGTAGGCTGCGAGCTCGGTCAGTTCGTGATAGTGTGTAGCAAGAACCGTCTTCGGTCGAACGGTTTTGTGATTATGGAGACATTCTGTCACAGCCCAGGCAATAGATAATCCATCGAATGTCGATGTCCCTCGACCTATCTCATCCAGTAAAACGAGCGAATGCGATGTCGCATTGTTTAAAATATTTGCCACCTCTACCATCTCCACCAGAAATGTCGACTGCCCCCGGGCTATGTTGTCGTATGCACCGACACGGGTGAAGAGCTTATCGACGAGGCATATCTCCGCCGATGTTGCTGGAACGAAGCAGCCCATATGAGCCATTATCACGATGAGCCCGGTCTGCCGCAGATATGTCGACTTGCCCGACATATTCGGACCTGTAACAACGAGTATCTGGTCCCTGTCATTTGAGAGGAATGTATCGTTGGGAGTGTATGCCGATGCCCCGATGAAATCCTCGATTACCGGATGACGACCCTCCTTTATAATAATGCGGTCGTCCTCGCGGATGACCGGACGACAGTAGCGCTTTTTCACCGCAAGAGTAGCAAACCCCAGAAGAGTATCGAGCTGTGAGAGGAGCTGAGCCAGCTCACGCAATTTGAACGCCCACCCCTCGACAAAGTGGAGCAGTTCCTCGAATATCCCCTTCTCAATCTCGATAATCCTCTCCGATGATGAGAGAATCTTCTCCTCGAACTGCTTGAGCTCGGGCGTTATAAACCTCTCAGCCTGGACAAGCGTCTGTTTGCGGATAAAATCATCAGGGATGCGGTCAAGAAAGCTTTTTGTCACCTCGATGTAGTAGCCGAACACCTTGTTGTATCCCACACGAAGCTTACTGATGCCGGTTTTCTTCCGAAGGGACATCTCCAGATTCTTCAACCAGCCGCGGGCATCATCCCTTATCGAACGGAGCTCGTCCAGTTCCGACGATACGCCATCCTTTATTACACCGCCGTCTGTTATCCGCGCGGGCGGGTCAGGAAAAATTGTTCTCTCGATTGCTCTCACAAGTGGCGAGAAATCCTCAATTCCTTCCTTTATTTCAACGAGTTTTTTTGAATAAAAAGCTTCAAGGGATTTCTTAATCTTCGACACAAGACCGAGCGACTGACATAGACCTGCAATATCCCTGGGACCCGCTTTCCTCGCACCTATTTTACCGGAGAGACGCTCAAGGTCACCAATACCAGATAGATACTCTCTCAGTGTCTCGGTGATATCGAGATGCTGGACAGCCTCATCAACAGCGGACAATCTTTCCTCTATTTTCTCGCGGTTAGATAGCGGGTGAAGAAGCCACTCCCGAAGCAGCCTTTTACCCATCGGGGTAACGGTCTCGCTTATACTACCAAGGAGGCTACCCTCTTCCTTACGGTCAGTGAAGGAACGAACAAGCTCAAGATTTCTGACGGTCGACTCGCCGAGCTCAAGATAATCCGATGTCCTCCCACCTCTCGGAAAGGAGATATGCTCTAACCCGACCTTCTTTAGCCCTTTCAGATAGTCGATTATAACCCCGCTTGCTATAATCTCCTCATCGGGTATCTGCGAGAAACCATCGAGACTATTTATATGGTAGAACTGCTTTAATGTATTTGCAGCAAACTGATGGTCGAACTTCCAATCGTCAACATAAGTGATATTTTTCACATAACCTTTTATTACCTTCAGAACCCCACTGTCGATATTTCCCGGGACAAGTATCTCCGCAGGTGAGATTATCATAAGCTCAGACGACAGACGGGATGGTGGGATACTCTTTGTGTAGAAATCACCGCAGAGGACATCGATATAGGATAGTGCAAGTTTCTCCCCCACGGGGAACAGAGCGAGGAGGAAATTCTTTCTGCCTTCATCGAGAGCCTCGGATATGGTTATCGTTCCAGGGGTTATAATTTCCACCACATCTCTTTTGACAAGCCCCCGGGCAAGTTTTGGGTCCTCCAACTGCTCACATATCGCCACACGGACACCGGCATCGAGAAGCTTCTTGAGATACCTATCAAGTGAATGATGTGGAATTCCGGCAAGCGGTGTTCGGGACTTCTCCCCGTGGTTACGGGAGGTCAATGTGATACCCAGAATCTCGGACGCAATCTTTGCGTCATCCCCAAAGGTTTCATAAAAATCGCCCATACGAAACAGCAACAAACTGTTCGGATACCTGGTCTTGATAGAATTGTACTGCTTCATCAGTGTAAGCTTTTCCCGTCGTGCCATTACTGCTCACCAATGAGGAAGATTGTATCCTGAAAAATCTCTTTTGCCTTATTCTCTGCCCCTTTACGAGAGGGGAAATCACCGTATCTCACACAATAAAGCGTTCTTTCGCCATCAGTTTTATCGATAATGTCAAGTTCTATCCCCTTTTCCTTCTCAAGTTTCTCCTTGAACGAGATAGCAGCCTCCTCTGTTGAGAATGCTCCCAGCTGAATGTAATAATGCTCCCTGTATTCTTTTTTCAACCGTCTCTTTGCAACCTCGGCTACGAAGGTTCCATCGAAATCACCGGCGAGCTTAGAGTAAATGTGCTGGGCTTCATCCATCTCACCCAGAAGAGAAAGGCATTCTGCCTCCTTTAAGAGGACAAACGGTTTATACGCCGCATCCTCCGGAACGAGCTGATAGAATGTATAGGCGTTCTGATATTTTCCCTTTTTGAAATAGATATCCCCTATGATGATGGATTTCAGCCAATCGGGCTTGAGTCTCTCGGCGAGGTCGAACGCCTCATCCAGTTTGCCAAGAACAATGAGAGTTTTTATCCTTATGAAAAAACAGGTAGATACACCAGTTTTATCAAGATATTCTATAGCAGATTTATATAATCCTCTGGAATAATAGTACTTACCTATCCTGCAGGCTAAAGCTTCCTTCTCGCTCTGGTTCTTATTAATCGAGTATGCTCTCTTCCAGTATTCGAGTTCCGTATCCACCTCGGGCGGCTTTGCTCCAAGGGAAACAAAAGAAAGGAGGATAATGCTAAATATTAAACGAATTCCATTCATTGCATCTCGGGCACCGCCAGAGGGGAAGTTCACTTTCATATCCGCAATTTCCGCAGATAAATTTCCTCTTTGCAGAGATTGTCTCATCGTAGATTTCTTTGAGGAGCCCTTCTATTTTGTCGAACTGCTGGTTCTGGAAGTAAAGATACATAAGTCGTATCTTAGTTTCCTTGTCCTTTTCATCGAGCCGTTCGAGAGAAGATATTGCCGAGGGGTAATCTCCCATCTTGACATAGATATTTGAAAGTGCAAAAAATATCTCTCGGCTGGATTTGCCCTCGTTTATGAGAGTTTCGTAGAAGTTCACCACCTGCTGGAATTTGCCTCTATCGTAGAACGCCTTCTCAAGCGGCTCTATCACGAGGTATATTTTATCGGGGAATTGCGCAGAGAAGTTTGTCCACCAGGCGATTGCATCGTCTGTACGCTCATCCTTCACATACGCCTTCCCTATCTCGATGTAGGCAGGATAGCAGTCCTTGTTGAGCTTTATCGCTTCCTTGAAATGTATCCTCCCCTTTCGGTTTTCGCCCTCACTGACGAATTTTTTGCCGAGTTCGACCTCGTAGAAGGATAGGAGACTATCTCTCTTTTCAGTTTTGGGAAGCCTTGACAAAAAGTTTATTGCCTCCTCCCAGTTTCCGTTTGCTTCCAGCTCCTCGAGGTAGATGTTCACTGCCCAATCATCTTTACGGATGGAGAGTAGTTTTTTCGCCGTTTGAAGGGCATCCTTGTGCATACCGAGTGCTATCTGGTCGAGGATAAGGCTCTTGTAAGCGTCGGCTTTTTCATTCTCTTTTACATCCGAGCGGATGGCTATCGATTTGTGCACCTGAAGAGCCTTGGCAGGCTTTTTCTCCTCACGGAGTATATCCCCTATAAGGATGTATGAGGTGACATTCTCCGATGATTCCTGTGCTGCGTGCTTCAGGTCGACCAGTGCGCCTCTTCTATCTCCGTGAATGAGTTTTAGAAGTCCCGAGTAGAAATATTCGGAGGAGCGCCGCTTCTTCGTCTCGTTCCACTTGTGCCAACCCCACAGAGCAACAACAAAAAGGACAACTATAATAAATATGTAGACCCCGATGCTCTCAACCACCATTTCCCTGCTCCTCTATGTCTATATCCTCCAGTGGAAGGTTTCTCATTGCTTCGAGTTCAGACTCGAGTTCTTTTATCTTTCTGCGGTATCTGCGGATGGTTACGCGGCCGCTCAGGCTCTGCAGAAGATATGCAATCGTCGCATACAGGAACCCGATGACGAATGTTTCAATCAGAACGAGTACAAGCGAGACATTCTCAAGCTCGGTGAAGCCGAGCGAAATCTTACCGATAATCTCCGTCTGATTGAGGATGGATATGGCAATTACAGCGAAAACAAAAATTATAACAAGGATTGTGCGTATTATCCCCATCTCTTTTCCCTCTTTCTTTTGAATATTGATTTTCAATATACAACAAAATGGCAAAAAAATCAAATAAATTGTGCATTTTTCAAAAAACCCAGACTTCTACTTGACTTTTCTAAGATTATGGATATAGCATTGATAAAAGCTATAAAATTAAGGAGGCAAAAAGATGAAAAAGTTTGTTTTCTTTTTGATGCTTGTTGTTCCTCTCTCTGCTTGGGGTCAGTGCATAATCGAGGCAGTGGACTGCCACTGGATACCACCGGACGCCAGAGAAGGTGAGCTCATAACCAAGTATCTGACCATCACGAATATAGGCGACGAAGTCTGTGACTCGGTTACCGTTCGGCTTGCCCTCGCCAGCTGGGGACTCTGGCTCGACTGGACAGAATTCACCGAGATGGATGTCCCGTTCATTGCACCGGGGGATACAATAACGCTTGTGATACAGGAGATGCGAGCCTGCAACGAGGAGCATTATACTGTGAGGGAGCTCTTGAGAGATCCTATTCTGGTTGACCACTACGATTTTCTCGAGGCACCAGCGGATTCAGGGGTGTGCGACTCGTTCTATGTCGGCAACCCATCGGAGACGGAAACCGTCAGGATTGCTCTCTCCGTCGATGAATTTGTTGGAACAAGCTACGATGCATATATATCCCCGGTAGTGTTCACACTTGCCCCTGGTGATTCTCAACTTGTTCATATATGTACAGGTGTGGACCCGCGCTTCGATTTCTGTGACACCTTCACTGTAGGAAGCTCGATTGGTGACTCGATGGGGTGTGTATTGAGCGGTGCATGGGGAACCATTCGTGCGAGGGTTGACTCTGGTGGCACAACCCCCGATTTCGGAAACAGGCTCCGCTTTGCCAGGTTCAACAGGTTCGTAAGCTATGCAGGTATAATAGAAGGCTATGGCTGGGGGGACCTTCACAACTTCATCCTCGAGCAGCGTGCACCAATGGATATAAGAACATACTCCTCTTTCCGGGACAGTGTCTCCGATATAAACATAATTATGGACAACTCTTCGCCCTGTGAGAACAATATCACCTGGGGTGGTTTGTGGGGTGTGTCTCCGCTTTACGATGTCAGCTTCAGGGCAAAGACACCTGAGAACTTCTTCGGGCTGAATATCGACAATCCCGTATTCGGAAGGAATATATCGATAATCGATGGCGGCAATACCTCTCCTGTGGGCGGTGCCGTTACCGTCGATGTGGAACCCGGCAGCGATGTGAACTTCGAGAGACTGCTCATACGCAACTCCAATGGTGACGCACTCGCCGTCAAAAGAGGAAGCATCAATGTGGTTGACCTTGTTATCGAAAATTGCAGAAACGGAATAGTCTTGAAGTCAGGTGATAACAATTTCACCAATGTAATCTTCCAGGATGTATCGGATGCTCCTGTGCTTGTCAGCGGGACTGCGAGTGCCAATTTCTACGAGACGGTTTTAAGCGACGAGGATGTTAGAATAACCAGCAATGGTGAGGAGGGCATCAGCGACCTGTCCGAATACAGGATAAGGGCAACCATAGGAGAACTCGAGCTCGATACAACCGTTGTGCTTTCCGGACCAAAGGACTACATAAAGCTCCGTTTTGCAGGTATCTCCTCTGTCGAAATGGAAAATCGCCCGAACTTCGTCGGATATCTCGAGCTCGTGCCGAACCCGTTCAACTCGGTCTGCAAGATAAAATACAATCTACCTGCCGGAACGGGCAAACCTGTAATCTTAATCTACAACATCCTTGGCGAACAGATAGATGTCCTCGATAACCTTCCAGCGACACCCGGCGAGCACACAGTCCAGTGGAGAACGGACGCGCCATCCGGTAGCTACATCGTCCGGCTCGATGTCAACGGTAGCGTAAGGCAAAAGAAACTAATCTATCTGAAGTAGATATCGGCTCGTCAGAACTTAACGAAATCGAATTTTGCCTTTCCTGATGAGATGGTAAGCAGCCCGAAGCTCCTGCGTCGTGAGGAAAATTCACCACAGACTGCGCCCGGGTTGAAAAGCTGAATCTTCCCTATCTGTTTTTTAAGCGGTTTGTGCGAGTGCCCAAAGATTATTATATCCGGTTTTTGTCTTTCAAGGAATGAATACACCTTTTTCTCAATTCCCCAGGGAGCACCCCAGCCGTGGGTGATGGCAATTTTCACTCCGCCAAGTGTTACAATCCTTTTCTCCGGGAGGGTCTCTTTAATGGATGGTGTGTCCATATTCCCGCGGACAGCGAAGAAGGGTAATCCTATCCCTGCAAGGAAATTATGCGCTTTTTCACTCGTGAAATCCCCTGCGTGGATGATGGCGTCTACCCTATCAAGATATCGCAGAACCTCATCGGGAAACCAGGAGAGCTTCTGTCCGATGTGGGTGTCCGAGAGGACAAGAACTGTTATCTTCTCTTCTTCTTGTGTCTGTCTCTTCGGAGACGCTTCTTCCTCTTGTGGGTAGCTATCTTCCTTCTTTTTCGCTTCCTGCCACAAGGCATAAACACTCCTTCTTATATTAAAAACTTAAAATGAATTGCTATTTTCCCGCACCTCTCTCGGTAAAATTCCCCTAATTTAACGAAAAAAGCTATTTTAGCAACACAATTTTTCTATAGATGGGATATTTCTTCAGCGAGGCACGGAGAAGGTAGACACCTGATGGGAGATTATCCGGCTTCCAGCGAATGGTTGCAGGAGCATCATAAGATGTTAGCATAAGCTCAGCCACCTTCTCTCCGAGCGTGTTATAAATCTCGACCGATGAACATCCCGGGGCATCCAGATAGATATTCAATTCGCTGTTAAACGGGTTCGGATAAGCATCGAGCGATACTATCCTGGGTTTATCTATGTCCTTTACGGGCAGCCTTCCAAGGAGTATGCCGAGCAGTTCCCTCCTTGCATCGGTGTCGGCTATGTCTACCGGGTCGAACGGAAGGTAGGCGAGTTTATAACCATCCTTAAAGTATATCCCTGCACAGCTTTCCCCATCATCGTATCGGAGGACAACAACCGCAGAATCGCTGAGTGGGCGAATCATCTCAACATTGGTGGGCAATAGGTCGGCTGAGAAACCAGCAAGCGGTCCAACACCCGAAACCGATGAATAGCTATCCGAGCTTCCCAGATACACCGATTTCATCTTGAGAACATAGAATGCGTTGCTCCCTATGCTTCTACCAAACCCATTCCCTGCGATGAGCAGACCACCGCCATCTGATAGATAATCTGAAAGCTGCTCGATGTCGTCATATAGAAGGGCGGTCGATGTGTCTTTCCCTGAATACCAGACAAGACTGCCTATGTCTATATCGTTTATATCTGTAATCTGCCCATCGGAGGATGTGTTCCAGTAGGCGACATTGCCAAGCAGCTCATTCAAATCGGACAGTATCAGCTCCTCCCCCGCAATGTCCTTTGAGTTATCGACGAGGAGCAGCTCCACATCGGATATAACGATGAAGCGGATACTCTGCCGGACATCGGCTACTGTGTTCGATGCGGCATTGACATCCACATAGCCTATTCCACCATCGCCGACATTGACATTAAGAGATATATTCACTCCTTCCGTGGATGAGAGGAATATATCGGTCGAGTCGAACACGCCGCTAACCCAGGAAAGCTGGGCGCTCCAGCCATCGGGAAGTCCTGTATCGTCGTGCCAGAAAGAATATATATCGCTTTCCGTTCCAGTGTTAGAGAGCGTCATTCGGAAGTTCACCACAGAATGTGGCGATGCCATCGATTTCTTCCCTGAATCGGCAGAAAGTGAGACGAAATATTCCGGTCGATGAGGGAAGCGGACCACAGCAGACTGCAAAACCTCACAAGAGAATATCTGAAAGAAAGCCACTATGTTGCATTGCTCAAGGTCCCAAACCGGGTCAATTGGAATATCAAAATTTTTTTCAACTGTTGCCCCTGGATGGAGCGTCATCGCCTCACCATCGGATGGTATCATCTTCCTCATAATCTGCTGGAACATCGTCTCGCCGTTTGGAGCAATGTGGTGAATAGAATCCTCCGTTATGACGACAAACAGCTTTCCACCCATCGACTCTGTAAGGTCTCGCGTATCTATTCTTATCGTTACTTCACCGAAGATGCTCGTGTCTATCTCGATTGCGATAGGAGAAGAAACCTCTGCGCGGGCATCGAGTGAGTCATCCCATTGCCCGTATGGTGCATCAACTACCTCCCCATCGATGACGAAGGCCGGAACAGCAGAGACAGCATAGTATGTTGTTCTTTCCCTGTTCTGCTCGGGGTTATATTCATAGAACGGGTCATCGGATGCGGGCCACCAGACATGATAACGGATGAGTGCGGTATGGTCGGAGATGTCAGGGTAAAGCTCATCGAGGAACTGGTTGGCGGTAACACAGTAAGGGCAGGCGTGGTTTGCGAAAAGCTCACCCAGAACCATTCTGTCAAAAGGGAACGCAACGGTTGAAAGCAAAAGGAGAAACAGAATAGATATCATGAAAGATTTCATCTTTTTCCTTCCTGTAGACTATGTTTTATTGTCGGTGAGAGAAGCGTTGTTATATGCACATTCGGGCAGACCCTCACACATTCCATACATCTTATACACTCGAGGCTCGATGGGTCCTCATATATCGATATATCCACTGGGCAGACCGCTCTGCAGATGCCACATTTTGTGCATCTCTCCATATCGACCGTTATCTGGAGCAGGCTTATCTTGTTAAAGAATGAGAATATCGCTCCAAGCGGGCATACCATCCGGCAGAACGGTCGCTTGATGAGGATAAACAAGATAAGGAAGGTAGCAAGTATTACCCCTTTTACTGAATAAAGCCATCCAACAAGATGCCTGATTTCAGGGAATAAGAGGACCTGCGGGATACCGCCCTCTATCATTCCCTGAGGGCATAGCTTGCAAAACCAGGGTTCCATCGTGAGATACGGTATAACAAGCACCAGTATAACCAAAAATAGATATTTGAGATATCCTGTCCAGCCTGGCAATTCAAGCTTCGGGGTTTTAATCTTATAAAGCAAATCCTGGAGAAAACCGAATGGACATATCCACCCGCAGGTAGCTCTACCGACCGCGACACCAACAGGAACCAATGTTCCCAAGAGAAGATATGGAGGGGATTTGATTGCCATAAAGTGCTGGAGTGCCCCGATGGGGCAGGATGTATATGCAAGCGGACAGCTATAGCAGTTGAGAACTGGAGCACAAACCCCTTTTACAGGACCTTGATAAATTTGTGCTCCGGTCAGAAGCCCTTTGATGTATGAGTTGGGAAGAACCGTCCCGAGAAGCTGTACCCAGAACCTCTTTACCATACAACTATCCTATCCCGATGCAGGAGAGACAAAGTATTGCCCCGTTCGACATTATTTCGCCAAAGTCATCGAGCCCTATGCCGATAAGGATAAAGACAGCAGATAGGAGCAGAAAAAATAGCGCAGGAAGCAGCCTTTTCTTCATTTTTCAATCTTCAGGTTCTTGAACTCCTTTGATGGCTTAAACACAGGGGCATATCTTGTTGGTATGCGAACGGTCTCGCCGGTTCTCGGGTTCCGAGCAATGCGGCTTTTGCGTTCCTTGACCTTGAATGTGCCAAAACGGCGAATCTCAATTCGGCGCCCCTCAATCAACGCTTCCTTTATCGCCTCCAAAAAACTCTCACAGATGACAGCGGTCTCTGTCTTGGTGAAACCGGTCATCTCTGCAACACGCTCTACAAGGTCTGCCTTCGTCATCCTGCCTCCTCAATTATTGGTTGTTATTATTATTTTATCTCCCGGCTTTATCTTCTTTGGGTCGGAAATGCTATTCTGGCTCAGGATTGTTCTGACATCCGCACCCTCACGGGACGCAATAGACCAGATGGTATCCCCGGATTTCACCGTGTAGTTCTTTGTGCGGGGCTCTTGAGTATATACAACAAGTCTCTCACCCGGATGGATGAGGTTACTCCGCTTCCCATTCCAGGCTCTGATATCGGAGACTTTTACGCCCAGATTATATGCAATTTCCGAAAGGGAATCTCCCTTTTTGACCACATAGATGACCTTTTTTCCCCTGCTTGATGACCTCCCGCTTTTTGCCGCCTTACCAGAGAAGAGGACAAGTTTATCTCCCGGATGGATTATCTTCTTCGAGTCAATTTT
>NATO01000100.1 GCA_002085385.1 candidate division Zixibacteria bacterium 4484_93 | reverse complement strand
AAGGGAGAGTTCGAGAAGGAGATTGATAAACTGTTGAACAAGGCATCTTGATATGAAGGCTTATCTCAAAAACACGGACGGGCTTACATTCATCGCAAAGGGAGAGAGCAATCACTACCTTGTCCTGGATACAAACCCTGCTGTTGGTGGGAGCGATGCCGCATCTCAGCCAATGGAACTTATGCTCATCTCTCTCGGTGGATGCACCGGTATGGATGTCGTCTCAATCCTCAAGAAGAAAAGGGTCGATTTCGACAGCTTGGAGATAAATGTCGATGCGGAAAGGGCTACCGAGCATCCTAAGGTCTTCACTAAGATAGATGTTGAGTTTGTCGTGAGAGGGGATAATATTCCGGCTGAGGCTGTCGAGCGCTCGATATTTTTGTCTGCAACGAAATATTGCCCTGCAAGTGCTATGCTCCGCAAAACTGCAAAGATTGAATACAGGTATAAAATTTTAGACAAAGATGGAAAAGAGATTACCTCAAAGCTTCTTGACCTGGGCTTATGACGGCAGAAAAAAACTTGTCCAGTCAATAGCGTCAGGCGAGAAAATATCGAGGGAAAAGATTTTCCTCGGCTTCACAAGACATTCACCCGCCGTTATAACAGATGGTCCAGCAGGTCTCAACGGCTCCATCAAAGGGGTCGGATTTATCCCGAAAAGCGGATATATAAATGATATTCTTGCTCAATTTATTAAGCATATCGATTCGGGTTATGACGAAAGCTATTCGCAAAGAGGGCTTGACCTGCTCATAAAACTTATCTGGAACGATGAAGCCAGAGAGAGACTCGACTTCACGAGGCTTGTCACACTCGAACTCGCGAAATCTCATACCTGGACAAATATTCAAGATAACCCGAGAGCAACGCTGTTATTCTTCGAGCCACCGGTTATAAGTTTTGAGCTACGATGCTTCGTCGAGATACACACCGACGATATTATTCACGAATTTGTGAACGCCCAGCATGATGTCTATCACAAACCAGATATACCAGCGTGGGGGAAAAGACCGGCATATCTCTTTAAGATAGAGGAGATTTACGACAATTCAGCCACACAAAAGGGTTTTGGAAACAGGATTTACTGAGATTTTACCAGTCTTCTTGCGAAATCTCTCGCCTTTTTGATATCCTTTTTGTCGGGATGCCCCTTGCTTATGCCACCTATGAGTTTGAGGTAAGCAAAGGTGTCATATCCGAGGCAGGAAAATTCGCCAATAATCTTAAATCCCTTGCGTAGAAGCTCTCTTTTTAATGGCTTATGATAGATAGATATAGGTCCCGCGCCTCTTGTTGAGAAGATGAATGCCCTCTTCCCTCTCATATTTGGCAGTTTCTCGACAAGTTTGAAGATTGCTCTGTGGTGCCTCCAGAAATATATTCCGGAACCAAAACCGAGAATGTCGTATTCCCTCACTCTGTCAACATCCAGTTCACCGGGTTTTGCGAGCTCTGCCTTGACTTCATCAGCCATAGCCTGCGCTATCTTTGCCGTGTTCCCGTGATGGAATGATGAATAGACTATCAATATTCTCATTTTTTGCCTGTTAAGATTCAGAATTCCAATTTATGCAAAATTATTCTATGGTCAAGTATATTTCCTTGATTTATTCCAAGTATAGTATATATTTCAAATCATTTTACAAAATTGGAGAAGGGAGAATTTCTATGGGGCTTAATCGTGGTCTGGCATCGGTGCTGTCCGATTCGATAACGCTCAAGATATCCGCTCGGGCAAAAGAGTTAAAGAAGCAAGGGGTCGATGTTATATCCTTCTCGGCTGGTGAGCCAGATTTTCCCACACCGGATTTTGTCAAGGAGGCAGCGAGAGAAGCGATCGATGATAACTTCACTCGTTACACCCCTGCTGCCGGGATTTTGCCTTTGAGAGAAGCGGCGGCAAACTATATCGGGAAAAGCACGGGTGTCAAGTATTCGCCGGAGCAGGTTCTTGTATCATCGGGGGCAAAGCAGGCAATCTTCAATATTCTTGTCGCCACGCTTACACCGACTGATAAAGTGATTATCCCCCGTCCATACTGGGTCTCGTATCCGGAGATGGTGCGTATTGCGGGTGGCAAGCCTGTTTTCTGGGATATCAATTTCTTTTCGAGCTGTGATAGGTTGAACCTCAGCCAGCTCGAGTATCTCCTCGATAATGGCGCCTCTGTTCTCATCCTCAACTCACCGAATAACCCGGCAGGGTATGTCCTGACGGATGAGGAGGTGCTTTCCCTTGCAAGGCTACTCGAAAAGCATAATAATATAACCGTTATATCCGATGAGATATACGACAGGATAATATTCGATGGCAGACATCATATCTCTATTGCAAAATATCTGCTGGACAGGACGGTTGTTATAAATGGTGTATCCAAATCTTTCTCGATGACCGGCTGGCGGATAGGGTTTGCCGCGGGTCCGGCTGAGATTATCTCGCTCGCAGCGAAGGTTCAGGCACACACGGCATCCAATCCCTGCTCTATATCTCAAAAGGCTGCACTGGCGGCAATTACTGGACCTTCTGACACTGTAAATACGATGCGTGATGCGTTTGGGCGTCGGCGAGATATAGCCGTATCGACACTCGGCGAGATTGAGGGAATGGCTCTGACAATCCCGGAGGGGGCGTTCTATCTCCTGCCCGATGTCAGGGCATTTTTGAACAAGAACGCGGGAAACAAGAAGATTGCGACGAGCTTCGACCTGTGCGAGTATCTTTTAGATGAGGCACTCATCGCCTGTATCCCCGCTGATGCGTTCGGACTGCCGGGGTTTATCAGGCTATCCTTTGCCACCGGAGAAAGGGAGATAATTTCCGGCATCACCCGAATGAAGGCTGCTCTTTTGAGGCTCGAGTGAAAGGAGTTTTTATATGCCAACATACGAATATTGCTGTGAGGACTGTGGTGAGTGCTTCGAGGTATTTCAGAAGATAGCAGATGAACCGCTTACTATTTGTCCGAAGTGCGGTGGACATCTCAAGAAAAAGATTACCGCAGGCGCCGGTGTTATCTTCAAAGGAACAGGGTTCTATGAGACCGACTATAAACGGAAATCCTCACCGAAAAAGAAAAATCGGTAGGGTTATGAGTAGACTTCCATTTATTTTTCTTGTCATCCTGTTCACACCGCTTTATTCTCAGCAGGTGATAGACGAGGCTCTGCATCCTGTCGGTATGTCCTCGAACGACATAAGGTTCAGGGTGGATAAGTCCTCTTCCGATTACTATCGGTTGAGTGTGGTCGATGATGTTATGGAATCTCCGCTTTCCCTTTTCTCTCTGACCGAGGGTATGGCGCACAAACTCCATAGCAATACGGCAGGCGAGGATGTAGTTTATCTTTCCTCACTTCTTGACCGGAAGATAAGAGGCTCCTGCAAGGTTTCCATATCGAGGCGTCGCCCATTCACCAATGCACTCCGGATGCTCTATTCGGGGCTTGGCGGCAGCCTCTCCGATGATGAGGCGGATTATCTATGGGATGAGGCTCACAAGCTCTCCATTCCGCTCCAGAAGACACTTGCCGTCGGTGTCCTCGGACTTGCCGAGGCGGTCAGATACAGAAATCTCGCATTCTCATCGCTGACCGATGACGAGGTGCGCTTCCTCAAGGCAAATGCACACAGGCTGCTTATCGAGGATACAACCACGGCGGATGAAAGCGAAGAGTTCATCACTCGACAGGTTCTCGAGATATCAAAGAAGATTGATTATGTGTCGCTCTTCAAGGGTGGAGCAGTCCTTTCGAGCGCTGTCTCCCGTATGGTGCATCGGCTCGAGGAACAGGGCATCTACGATATCGCCGATACCGTCTCATTCCGCTTCCCGACACCCTGGGGAGATATTATCCTCGGAAACGGAGGGTGCAGCGATTATACAGACACACCTCTTTTCCTCGTGGATGTCGGTGGCAACGACAGATACAATCTTCGTTGGAGACCGTTCTCCATCATTGTCGACCTATCCGGTAATGACAGATACACAGCGAGGGGAGATTTCTCCATTGCAACGGGATACTTCGGCTATCAGCTTATTATGGACAAAAGCGGGGACGATATGTATATTGGTGGTTCCGCTTCGCTCGGCTGTGGTCTCTTTGGTGTCGGAATGCTCACAGATGAGGGTGGCAAGAACCGCTTTGTCGGTGGCTCATTCACGCAGGGAGCAGGTGCGTTTGGTATAGGTCTGCTCGTGGGCGGTAGTGGAAATGATGAGTATCTCTCCGAGCGGTATTCACAGGGATTCGGCTTCACCGGTGGTGCCGGCGCTATGATTGATATGGGAGGCTCTGACCTCTACACTGTCGGCAGAAAATATGAGGATTTCCGTGAGAAAAGTTTCTTTTCCTGTCTTTCACAGGGTTTTGGCTTTGGGATAAGGGATGAGGCGTCAGGCGGCACAGGAGTCCTTTTTGACTTCGCTGGGAACGATGTCTATGTCGGCGACTACTTCGTTCAGGGGTCGAGCTACTGGTATGCTCTCGGCATTCTCTATGACCATTCCGGAAATGACCGCTACCTTGCCAGAAGATACTCTCAGGGAGCAGGCACACACTTGACTGCCGGGATACTCCTCGACAGGGAGGGGAACGATTACTACACTACCTGGGGCGTCTCGCAGGGCTGCGGGCATGACCTGTCGGTGGGTATGCTCGTCGACCTATCAGGAAACGACTCTTACACTGCGACAGTTCTATCGCAGGGCGCTGGCAATGACAACGGGTTCGGTATTCTCGTTGATGTCGAGGGAAACGATATCTATTCCGCCGCAAGGAACAATCGGGTTCAGGGTTCGGGGAATAAGATGAGGGGGTTCTCCAGCCTCGGACTGCTGCTCGATTTATCCGGTGAGGATACATACTCCGAGGGATACGAGAATAATGCCATTTACACATCAAAGCAGTATGGAGTTATGTATGACAATGAGGTTGAGGATTTTCACTGGGATTATTAGCATACTCCTTTTTGCATCCTTTGCCCACTCTGACCCACTGAAGGATGCGGTGGATTCCCTCTTTGCCCGAGCGGAGACTGAATCGCTTAAGATGGAACTCCCACTTCTCGGAGCCGATGCTATTCCATATATATTCGAGTATACAGGCATATCTGGTAAGCCGGAAGAGAAGCTGGCAAAGGATGTGATAGTCTCATTCGGCGATGATGCGATTCCCGAGATGCTCTCGCAGCTTCGAACGGAGAATTGGGTGAGGATGTGGGTGGCATCGGACATACTCATCGAGATAGGGAATCCACTCCCGCTCGAAGAGGCAATTCTTGGGGAAAAAAGCGAGAAGGTCATTTGCCATCTCCTTTATATATTGGAGAAAATTGGCAAGCCATCATCTCTGCATATCTTCAGGCGTTTTGCCGCTTCAAAGAACGAAACTGTCGCCTCGAAGGCGGTTTCTGCTCTTGGCACACTGGGAGATGCAGGTGATATAAAGTTTGTTCTGAAGGCGGCAAAGAGTAGTTCATTCAGGATTTGTCGTGGTGCGTATTCTGCCCTCGGGAAATTTGCCAGAAGGGATGCTGTTCCTCCTGAACTTGTTGGTGAGTCTGTGTTGTGCCTCGTCTCTGGGCTCAGGAAAAAACATTACATCGAGCGAGATGTGGCAGTCGAGGCACTCACTGCTTTCGGGGATGATGCCATAATGTATCTTGAAAAATACTTGAATGAGCGGAATTTTTAT
>NATO01000099.1 GCA_002085385.1 candidate division Zixibacteria bacterium 4484_93 | reverse complement strand
TGTTGACGGATGTCTCCTTTCCAGTGCCGATATTGACCGAGATGTTTTTCCCTCTTGACATTGCGAGTATGTTCGCCTCGACCACATCGCCGACGAAGACAAAATCCCTTGTCTGTGTTCCATCGCCGTTTATGCAGACATCTGCACCCTCGAGCATCCTCTCGGTGAATATGGAAATGACTCCTGCCTCACCCTCGGGGTTCTGCCTTGGGCCATAAACATTGGAGTAGCGGAGTGCGATATATTCTATCCCGAATACCGCAGCGTAGTAAGCAAGATACTTCTCGGCGGTGAATTTGTCTATCCCGTAAGGTGAAAGTGGCAATATCGGATGCTTCTCATCGGCGGGGAAATATTCCTGCTCCCCATAGAGTGCTCCACCTGTGGAGGCGAATATCAGCCTCTTTACATTATATCTCTTGCAGTTTTCGAGGATGTTCACTGTTCCCTCGATGTTTGTCTCGATGTCATTGAACGGCTCTTCAATCGAGCGCCGAAGGTTTATCTGCGCCGCGTGGTGGTTGACTATCTCGGGTCTTTCTCGTTCGAAGATATCCTTTAGTTTATCCGACAGGATGGAGAGTTTATAGAACCTGGCTTCAGAATTTATGTTTTTCTCTTTGCCTGTTGATAAATCATCCACGACAACGACAGTGTGTCCTGCTCTAATCAGCTTATCGACTATATGCGAGCCAATGAAGCCTGCTCCACCTGTGACAAGTATCTTCAACTGTTCCCTCTTCTTTAAAGATTTCAAATATATTTGATAATTGGACAAAAGGCAAGCAAAATTCAGTTGACAATAATCCTTTCTGTCGTTAATATGAAAAACTATGAGAAAGCTGTTTCTTGTGCTTGCAATCCTTTTTCTTTTTTCCTGTGGGAAGCAAAAGCTCCCGACGGGTCCGACCGAGTATGTTAATCTCGTCTTTCCCGATGATAAAGCGACCGTTGTTACCACGCAGGTCTGGCTTGACTGGTCGAACTTTCCAGGGGCAGTATTCTATGAGGTCGAGCTCTGGCAAGCCGATTCTCTTGTTCTCGTCCATCGTGAGACAGGCTCATCCTGGCGTGTGGATAGGTTTTTGCCTCCGGGTAGATACCGCTGGCGGGTCGGTGCCTCGACGGGCGGCGATACGGTCTCTGTTCTCTCCGATGTTTGGGAGTTCGAACTTGTCCAGTATCCATACGAGATAACGAGTTGTTCCTCTGTTACCGGGATACCGCAGAAGAGCTTCATTTCCCCACCGTATCTTTTCCTGGCGGAGGGTGAAGGTGGCGTTGCGATATTCGACATTAGCGAACCGATTTCCCCTGTAGCTGTGGCGGAGTTTAGCACTATCGATAGGGCGATGTCCTGCTTCGCCGATATCGGGACATCCTCGCTCGTCGTTGCCGATTACCGAGGGAACCTGCTCCTGTATGGTATAACCGATATAGAGAACCCTGTGTATCTGTATCAGGCTTTTTCTCGTCAGGCAACGGATGTTGCAGGTGGCTATATCCGTGATACACTTTTTCTCTTCGTTGCCGACAGGGATGATGGTGTGCTATGCTTCGACCTCTCCGAGCCAGGGTTTCTTGTTCAGAGGGGAGAAGTGTTCACACTTCCTGGCTACACGAACGGAGTTTTCCTGCTCGATACGCTCCTTTTCGTTGCAGAAAACGAGGTCGGGTTATACATTCTCGATGTGTCCAATCCTGGCTTGCCGAGGATAGTTTCGCATATCGATACCTACAACGAGGCGGAGGATGTTGCGGTGCAGGATGGGGTTGCCTATGTTGCCGATGGCACAGGTGGGGTTGGTGTGGTGGATGTCAGCGACCCGGAACATCCTTCTTTTCTTTTCCGACTCGATACGGAGGAGGGTTATGTTCGCGAGGTGGCTGTATCCGAGAGATACCTGTTCTCTGCATCGGGTAGCGAGGGTGTGCTGATATTCGATTCTACTTCACTTGTCGGGCAGGTATTGACTCCTTATGCATACGGGGTCTCTCTGCTCGGTGATACGCTTTTTATCGCTGACAGGGATTGGGGACTTGTGGTTGCCGTTCCGGCTGATTAGACCCAGAATTTTCTGTCGAGCGTTCTATACTGGATTGCCTCGGATATGTGGTGCGGCAGTATTTCCTCTTTTCCCTCGAGGTCGGCGATGGTTCTGGAGACCTTGAGCACCCTGTCGTATGCCCGTGCCGATAGTCCCAGTTTGGTTATCGCCATCTTCATAAGCTCCTGACTCCGCTCATCGATGACGCAGAGATGCCGGATTAAGCGGGTTTCCATCTGGGCGTTGCAGTATATCCTCTCGTAGTTTCGGAACCGCTCGAGCTGTGCCTCCCTTGCCCTTGTAACCCTTTCGCGAATCTCTTTTGATGGCTCACTCTCCTGCTTGTCTGCAAGCTCCTTATATTTGACCGTTGGCACCTCGATATGGATGTCGATTCTATCGAGGAGCGGGCCGGAGATGCGGGAGATATAATTCTGTATCTGGGATGATGTGCAGGTGCAGGAGTGATACGGGTCGCCGAAATAGCCACAGGGGCAGGGGTTCATTGCGGCGAGCAGTGTGAACCTTGCAGGGAATGTAAGTGTCATTGCGGCGCGGGAAATTGTGACAGCCCCATCCTCCATCGGCTGCCGTAGGACCTCCAAGACATTCCTCTTGAACTCAGGGAACTCATCCAAGAACAGCACCCCATTGTGGGCGAGCGACACCTCTCCCGGACGAGGGTATGCGCCGCCACCGATGAGTCCAGCATCGGAGATTGTGTGGTGCGGAGAGCGGAATGGACGCTCCATAACCAATGGACTATTCTGCGGCAGGATGCCTGCAACGGAGTGCACTTTTGTTGTCTCGAGAGCCTCGTCGAGTGTCAGAGGTGGAAGTATCGTCGGGAATCGTCGGGCTAACATCGTCTTCCCTGAGCCTGGAGGTCCTATCATAAGGATGTTGTGTCCACCTGCCGCCGCTACCTCGAGTGCTCGCTTCGCTGTTCTCTGTCCACGGACATCGGAAAAATCGAGAATCGATGCAGGCTCATCCGTGAATACCTCCTCGATATTCAGACTGTATGGCTCGATGTTCCTGTATAAAAGGAAATTGACCGCCTCCTGCAGATTATCCACAGGGAAGACATCAACACCGCTGACGATGGCTGCCTCCTTGCTATTTACCTTCGGAACAATAAGCCCCTTCAGGTCGAGCTGCTTGGCAAGCATACTGATGGATAATGTGCCACGAACGGGTGCAAGCTTACCATCGAGGGATAGCTCACCGGTTATGAGAAACCCTTCAACAGTTTTCTGTGAGATGCTCCCTGAAGCGGCGAGGAGTCCGATGGCAATGGGCAGGTCGAATCCGCTGCCCTCCTTCTTGATATCCGCCGGTGCAAGGTTTATCACTATCCTTCCCTGGGGTATGACAAATCCTGCATTTCTCAGGGCGGATGTCACACGCTCCCGGCTCTCCCTGACAGCGTTGTCAGGCAAACCCACTATGTTGAATGATGGCACCTTGAATGAGATGTCCGTCTCGACCTCGACGATGTAAGCATCGATGCCGAGCAGAGCAGCAGAGAGAACCTTCGAGACCATATTCCCTCTTTCCCGAGTCCGCTTACACAGAGGAATATAATCGATAGAACCGAGAAGGCAACAAAAAAAGCCCCTCCAACCAAAGAGGGGCTTTCGTAATCACCAATGTAAGCCTACTTCAAAAGCAGCATCTTGCGTGTGGATGTGAACTCATCCGATGTCAGGCGGTAGAAGTAGATTCCTGTTGGCATTGGCTTGCCTGCGTTGTCCCTTCCGTCCCATACCACTGTGTGATGACCACCAGGTAAGGTTTCATCCACAAGGGTGCGGACACTCGAACCGAGTGCGTTGTAAATAGAAAGCTCAACCCTGCACTCGTTCGGCAGGTCGAATGCTATCTCCGTTGTGGGGTTGAATGGGTTCGGCACATTCGGAAGGAGTGCGAACTCTGCGGGGATAGCGGAATCCTCGGCATCTGTTTTCAGGAGATACTCACCGGCAGGAACCGAAACAGGGTTCTGAATACTTGTCCATCTGTTATCCACAAGGATGTAGAGCTCAGCATCGGACTGGATAACGGCGGGCGAGTTGATGCAAAGCGTCCAGGAACCTTCTTTCTTCACGCTAACAGCATACCTTCCGAACTCGTCGCTCTCCAAGATGTATGCATCGAATGCGCCAGGAAGAACAGGAGGTATCGGGAGGTCAAACGATGCATCGTAGTTATCCGTTGCATTCTCATCGAGTCCAATGGTCAGCATCCTTGTTCCGTCATCGGAGGAGACAGAAATATCAGCCACCCAGTCGGGGTTTTCGATGGCTGATGCCACAGGTAGCCTCTTGGCAAGGATGCCGGCATCGATTGTGACATCGGTGTAGTCGAACCCGTATGGCGGCATTACGAATATCCAGTATCCAATCCCTGCTTTAACGCCTGTCTCTCTGTCGTATCCGCTGGTTCCGGTGTTATAAGAGAAGAGCAACCCTCCTGTGAGAGAGCCTTCAGGGTCGATTGTCCAGTCGGAGATAGGCACTCCACCGAAGTTATATACGCTGCCGAGTGTGTTCCAGCCACGGACAAGCCGTTCGGTGAATGTCATAACCGGGGCACCAGGAACGGTGAAGGAGATATTCCCGTCGAAGATGGTATCGATTACCTCAACATAGGTCGTTTCAGTGTCCTCTATTACCATCTCCATATGGCTCGAGGTAATAACAGGGGAGAGGATGAAGTATCCCTTACCAGACTCGACATTCACAACTGGTTCGTATCTTCTGAGCGTTGGATTGTAGTGCCAGATGTTCCCTCTTATAATTTCTCTCCACATAGGACGTATCTCCTCGGGAAGCACAGAAACTATCGGCTCGACAAACACAGCATCGATACCCGGGTCGATAGGCTCGACCGGCACAGAAACAAGGTTCCAACCAGCCTTGAGCGAGATGATATCGCGGTACATATTAATGAGTATAACATCCCCTGCATTGTAGTCGTAGTGGTCGGTTGTCCTCATATCGAGGTAGCCGTTCATCACGAGGTTAATCCCATCGGGTATCTCATCGGGGAACCAGATGAGTGTGCCTGCCTCATCGCCACAGGTGAGTATCCACTCGAATGTCTCATCCATAAGTCCACGATAGTCTGAGGTCAGTCTCGTTCCACCCTCGATTACAAATGCCGACTGACAGGGACCGGGACCGGGGGGAGGAGCCGCGACATCGAGTCCAGGGTCGTATCCCGGCGTTCCCTCGTATGTTGCGCCGAATGTCAGAGTGGGTGTCCAGGCTTCTGTAATTGTTGTGTCGCAGGTGGTGTCTATGGCAACGACGAAGCTATCGCCAAATCCATCGATGCCCCAGGTGGTGTCGAAGACACAGCTTATATCCACCAGCGTGTCCCAGACGACGAAATCAACTTTCCAACCGGGGTCTATGGTGAAGTCGAGCAGCTCCTCGAGGATGTTTGCCTCGTCGCAGACATAGTCAGGGTTATCGGCTATCGTGAAGTTCACCTCGACCTCCTGACCGCCGAGGGTGAATGCGATTCCTGCCGTCTCGAGATTGAGCAGGACGGTGTTTCCATAGAACTCTATCGCGTCTGAGCCTGCAGGTATGTCGAACGGCTCGGGCACGCCATCTGTTGTCACGGTCACGATGAAGCTGGCAGTCCCCCAGTTCACACCGGAGAGCACATCGTAGACATCAAATGAGAT
>NATO01000098.1 GCA_002085385.1 candidate division Zixibacteria bacterium 4484_93 | reverse complement strand
TGATTCTTGTTGAGGTATGACACGGGGGGTAGCACCCCGTTTGCATCCGCTGTCAGAAAAAGTATTGTCTTCGGGTGTGTTGATGTCGATGATTCCTTGATATTCATTAGGAATGTCAGAGGATACGACCCCCTCGAGTTAGGAGTTAGTCTGTCATCATCGAGGTCGAATGTTCTGTCCGGATATATCATAGCGTTCTCGACTATTGCTCCATGCTCAAGATACGGTGCCTTGTGCATCACAGCATTGTATATCTCGGGCTCCTTTTCCTTCTTCAGATGTATCAGCTTCGCATAGCATCCATTCTCGAAGTTTGCAATTCCGCTGTCACTCCAGCCATGCTCATCATCACCGAGTAATTCTCTCCTCGGGTCGGCGGAGAGAGTAGTTTTTCCGGTGCCGGATAGACCCAGAAGGAGGGCACAATCTCCTCTTTCACCCTCGTTTGCCGAACAGTGGAGCGGAAGGATGCCGTGTCCGGGCAAAAGATAGTTCATCACAGTGAACATAAGTTTTTTCACGCTCCCACCATACGCTGAGCCATAGACAATGCCGAGATATCTATCATAGTCTATTGCGATTGCCATATTGGATGTTTTCCCATTGGGTAGACGACGAAGTCGCCCTTCGTAGCGGGATGGGTCGAGCTTATCATAGGGTAAGGCTATGAGGATAAACTCCTTTTTGGCAAAAATGCTTCTGCCAATATCCTTGGGCACCGGTCTGAACATATTGTCAGTGAAGAGTGCAGACAGAGCCTTGTCCGTTACCGTCCTGACAGGTAAAGCATAGGATGGGTCCGCCCCGAGGGTTCTGTCGGTTATGTATATCCTGCGTTTCTTGGAGAGGGTTTCCAGTGCATCCTCGAGTATCATATCGAATGTGTCGGCTGTGATGGGGATATTGTTCGGCGAATCCCAGTCGATATTTCCTTCGCTCTCGGTTCTTCTCACGGTCACCGTATCCTTTGGGCTTCTGCCGGTCGATTCCGGAGGTGTCCATGTGGCGAGCGCCCCGTTTTTAGAGATGATTGCTTCCTTCAGGCGGACAGCATCCCGTATCATCCTTCTTCTTTCGGGATTGAATATCACATTCCTATGACCGCTTAAGAGCTGCTCGATCTTTTCCTTGAATTCCATTTATTTCTCCTTTCTTTTGATTGGAAAATAGAAAAATTATGAACTTATTCTGGAAAGTCAACTCAAATCGATTGACTAATGGCTGATTTAGAATTATCTTTAATCTACCGAGAAAAGGCGAGGGGATAATATGCGAGCAGTAGTTACCGGTGGAGCTGGTTTTGTCGGCTCAAACCTTGCCCTTGCGCTTCAGGATAAGGGCTGGGATGTTGTGATAGTCGATGATTTCAGCTCCGGGGATTTCCTGAACCTGAAAGGTTTCAAGGGGAAGATATACGCAGAAGGTATCCTCGATTTTGAGCTGGGAAGTCTGGGAAGAGTTGATGCAATTTTTCATCAGGCGGCGATTACAGATACGACCGTATCCGACCAGCATCTTATGACGAGGGTAAATGTCGATGGGACGAAACGGCTTCTGGAATACGCGGTAAGGGAGAAAATCCCGTTTATATACGCCTCATCTGCCAGCGTTTATGGGAATGCACCATCTCCGCAGAAGGAGAAGGACGCAGGGAATCCTGTTAATCTTTATGGCTTGTCCAAGTGGATGGCTGATTGCCTTGCCACGAGATATATGAAGAAAGCAGATTCTCTTATCGTCGGACTTCGATATTTCAATGTGTTCGGTCCAGGAGAATCATACAAGGGTAAAATGGCATCGATGGTCTGGAAACTCGCAAACCAGATAAAGGATGGCAACTCTCCCCGGATATTCAAATGGGGGGAGCAGGCTCGCGACCAGGTGTATGTTAAGGATGTTGTTAGAGCGAATATACTCGCTCTCGGGGCAAGGGAAAGCGGTATCGTCAATGTCGGTTCTGGTAAGGCAACGACCTTTAACCATATTGTAGAAACCCTGAATAAGCTCCTGGGCGGAAGGAAAGAAACAGATTATTTTGATAACCCTTACGCTGGATGTTATCAGGAACATACGCAGGCGGACCTCGGACTTGCAAGGAAACTTATCGGTTATGAGCCTGCCTGGAGCTTCGAGGATGCAGTCGAGGATTATTTGAAAAAGATAAGGTTTATCCATTAACACCAAGAAGGAGGGTATGATGAGAAGATTGGTTCTGGTTGCAGTTTTTCTGTTTCTGCTCGCTGGCATAGCAGGCGCGGTAATAGACGAGGAACATCGCCTGACATCGGCACACTGGATGCCGACTGCCTATACACTCAACAAAGGGGAGATACTTATCGGTATAGGACCTCTTGCCTATGGGGTGGCAGATAAGCTTGAGGTGGGAACGAATATGCTCCTCGATATACTCCAGATATTAAATATTTCGGGGAAATACAATTTTGTTGACGGGAGGAATTTTGCACTTGCTGGAAATGTCTCCTTTCAGCATTTTAGCCTGCTCGATGTGAACTATAACGCCCTGGGAATAGGGGCGAATGTGTCGATTCCTATAAATCCGAAGTTCAAGCTGCACACTGGCGCAAGCTATGTCTATATCCCCGACCTCGACATCGAGGATGAGGATTTTAAAGGCACATCGGCTATTGGTTCCACCATTCCGCTCGATTTTGAATATGTAATGGATGCTCATAATGCGATACTCGGTGGGGCAGCATACGATATAACATTCGAGGGTTTCAGGGTGGGAGCGTCTTACCTTCACTCCTGGCAGAAGTTCAATCTACAGCTCGGTGGAGGGTTTGGGAGCTTTGCCGGTTATACACTTTTTATGCCTACCATAGGCATCTGGTGGCGTTTTTAGGCTATCGCCTATTTATCCTTGATTTTTCCCGTAGTGATGATAAATTTCTCTACATTCAAAGGGGTGTTTATTAGGGGGTAATAATGGATAATGACATCAGTGAATTCGTAGGGAGGATGCAGCAGTTTATAGAAGAGCAGAATATCAGGTTTGTCGATGTGAAATATACAGACCTCTTTGGCAGGTTGTATCATGTAACCTTGCCGGTTTCCCGGTTCGGAGAGAGGCTATTTTCTCAGGGTGTAGGTTTTGATAGCTCGAACATTCCGGGCTTTCTCGATGTAGCCTCCGGGGATATGATACTCGTTCCCGACCCGGAGACATTTTTTGTCGACCCGTTCTTTGACCCGCCGGCTGTTTCCTGTTTTGCCACTGTTATGAATGCGAGAACACATAAAGTTTTTGATGGTTATCCCAGGGAGATACTTTCGCGTGCCGTTGAATATTTGAAAAAGTCTGGCATTGCAGACAGGGCACTTTTCCTGCCGGAGTTTGAGTTCTACCTTTTTAACGATGCGGTCTTTCGCACAACAAAGCGGAGTAGTGCATATTTCTTCGATTCTATCGAGGCTTCCTGGTCGGATGCGGAAGAGAGGAATCACGGCTACGCCATACTGGATGGGAAAGGGTATCATATCGCTCCGCCGGCGGATGTTCACTTCAAATTCCGCAGCAAACTCGTTGAGTTGATTGAATCTGCCGATATTCCGGTGAGGTATCATCATCACGAGGTAGGTGAGGCTGCACAGGAGGAGATTGAAATTTTACCCTTAGATGCTCTCTCTGCAGCCGATGCTGTTATTCTTGTGAAGTACTTTGCTCGAATGCTTGCGAAAGATTATGGAATTTTTGCCTGTTTTATGCCGAAACCGCTTTATGGAGCTGCCGGCAGTGGTATGCATTATCACCAAATCCTGCTCAAGGGTGATAAACCGGTATTTTATGATGATAGCACAGGGTATCCGAATTTATCGAGGATAGCAACCAACTATATCTGTGGTCTGCTCACGCATGGTAGGGCACTGGCGGCTCTAACCAATCCAACGACCAACTCGTTTAAGAGATTAGTTGAGGGATACGAAGCTCCGACAAGGCTTTTCTTCGGGTTTGCAAATCGCTGTGCCGCCGTTCGGATTCCCAGGTATGCAAATTTACCGAACGAGAAGAGATTCGAGTATAGACCGCCTGATGCAACCGCTAATCCCTATCTTGCAATTGCTGGTATGATAATGGCAGGAATCGACGGGATAGAGAGAGATATCCTGCCGACGGAGGAGAATATGTTCGGTCCGATAAACGGGTCTGTCGATGCGCTCCCGGAGGAAAAGAGAGCAAAAATTGCCTCGCTTCCGAGAAACCTCCTCGAAGCGGCGGATGCTCTTGTGTCCGACCACAGTTTCCTGACGGCAGGGGAGGTCTTCTCCGAGGCTGTTATAGAAAAGATAGTGGAAAAGGAGAAGAAGGAGCATAAGGAACTTCTGCTCTATCCACACCCAAGGGAGATGGAACTCTACTTCGATATATAGGAGGTATGATGAGACGAATTCTTCTTGTAGCAAGTTTCTTTATCCTGTTTCCTGTTCTTGTGATGGGGAAATACTCTTACACGACATAACCGATGAGACGATGGAGGGGTTCGAGTATATGGACATATACGAGCCGAACCTCCGGAACAAGGTCATAACATTCCCTGACCTCGAGAGAGGCGATGCTATTGAGTATTTCGTTGAATATGATATGTTTGAGACACGTTTTGAGGGGGTATTTGATGGGAACCACTACTTTCAATCAACTGAGCCGATATTACATTCTCGCTGTGTGGTTATAGGTCCAGAGAGCAAACCGCTGGACTGGAAGGTCTTCAACGACGAGGAGAAAAAGGTCAGGTTCAAACGGAAGAGGAAATCTGGCAGGATAATCTATAGGTGGTGGGCGGATGAAATAGAACAGGTGATTAAAGAGGATGTTATGCCGCCTTTCGGGGATGTAACGATGCTTCTGCTTTTCTCCACAACAAACTGGAGAGAGTTTTCCCGTAAGGTGTATGAGCTCTCTGAGCCGATGATGTCTCTTGAATCTGAGGCAAATATGTCCGTTATGCCGGCAGAAGGGGACACAACTCCTCCGGTGGACGCTATCCGAGAGACAGTCAAGGAGCTGATAAAAGGTAAGGAAACAGATGAAGAAAAGCTCCGTGCAATCTACTACTATGTTGCTCAGAAGATAAGGTATCTCGGACTTCCGCTGTCTGGCAAGGAGGCTATCGAGCCGCACCCTGTTGCCCAGACATTCAGGGACAAAACAGGTGTTTGTAAGGATAAATCTGCTCTGCTTGCAACGATGCTCCGCCTTGCCGGGTTCGATGCTTATGTTGTCCTCACCAATCCGATGGGGAAGGTTCATAGCGAAATAGCTGCTACACAGTTCAACCATATGATTACTGCGATTCGCCTACCTGATGGAACTTATCGTTTCTTTGATTCGACAGATGATTTATGTATGGGTATGCTTCCTACATACGAGGCGGAGAAAGGGGTTCTCATCGCCACACCGGAGGGGGAGGAATTTATGCATATTCCCAGTATCCCGGCATCGGAGAATGCGGGGAAGATACAGGCTGTATCTCGTGTGGATGAGACAGGCAAGCTCACGAGTAAGGTTACAATATCCGGTGCGGGGCTCTACGATGAGGTTTTGCGTATGATAGTCCGCCAGAACAAGCCCGAGGAGCGCAGGCGCTTTGTTATGCGGCTTCTGAAACAGATAAGCCCGGATGCAAAACTTATCTCTCTCTCCATCTCTCCAAACCCTATCACAAATCTTTATGAGCCTGTGAAACTCGAGATAGAATACGAGGCTTTAGATTATGCAACCGTTGCAGGGAGATACCTTCTCTTGAGACTGCCGATGGCTACCGACGCACTGGATGTTATGTCTAATACGCTCTCGTATATTACCCAGCTCGAGACGAGGGACTACCCGGTGTATCTCGGTTATACGATAGGAACAGAAACTAACGAGACGCTCGAGATACCCCCGGGATATATGTTTCGAGTCTCACCTGATAATTTCAAGGTGGAGGATGCAAACTTTCTGTTCACAGTCAACCAGAGGCTTGAAGGGAAAAGGATATTTTACAACAAGCGATACGAGCTTAAGCGCTGCGAGATACCTGCTTCCGATTATCCCAACTTGCGCAGGATGGTCGGGCAGTTCACCGACTACCGGAATAGCCAGCTTGTCCTGAAGAAGGCACAATAAATTAAGGAGAACAAGATGAGGAAACCCTTTTTGTCGGTAATATTCATTATTATCATTGTGGGCATCTTGAGGGCAGAAGTCGATATCGACTCGCTCATCCAGAACTCACCTGCCCCTTCCGACTATCCAGAGGCAGGAGCCTGCATACTACTCTCTGAGGAGACCGACTCCGTTTTGGAGGATGGCGGATTCATAAAGGAGATACATAGAATTATAAAGATATTCGACTATCGCGGGAAGAAAGAATACTCGAATGTCAAGGTGCGTTATAACAGGGATAAGGAGAAGGTCGATTTGCTCTTTGCTCGCACCTACCGGACGGATGGCACGGTAGCGGAGATTGACAGTGGAGCGATAAACGAGATAACTCCTGCCGGTTTTGGGAGAGCGGGAATCTACGCCGATATCAAGACGCTCGTCTTCTCCCTTCCATCTGTCGAGGACTCGAACTCGATTGTCGAATACTCATATCGCATCTCGAGTCTCAAGCCGCCGGAGGAGGGATATTTCTCCACTGTATTCTTCTTCCGCTCGCACGACCCAATCCTTCATCTGCGTTATAGGGTTTCCACACTCCCCGATAGAGCGCTTTTGATTTCGCTTCATAACGGGGCAAAGGAGCCGGTCAAGATAGGAAGCGGCTATCTCTGGGAGATAGATTCTATTCCGGGATACATCCCCGAGGAGAATTCTCCCCCAAAAAGTTGCTTCCTTCCAAATGTATATGTAACAACTGCTGCCGATTGGGGCACGCTCGGCAAGATGCTGCTTGAAAAGTTCGATGAGGCATCGGCAGGCTCGCCTGAGATTGCCTCGAAGGTGACCGAACTCAGCAAGGGTAAATCGCGGGAGGAGGCGATAAAGTCGATATACTTCTTCGTTACATCGCTTCGCAGTGTGAAGGTGCTCGATTATGGTGATGGCTCTTATTTCCCGAACCCTGCCGCAGATGTCCTGAAAAACGGCTATGGGGACACGAAGGATAAGT
Organism: candidate division Zixibacteria bacterium 4484_93; assembly: GCA_002085385.1. Lineage (GTDB taxonomy): Bacteria > UBP14 > UBA6098 > 4484-93 > 4484-93 > 4484-93. Next base: position 5,564 of record NATO01000098.1, on the reverse strand, counting down.
CTGTCCTTTTGTATGCTATGCTGAAAGAGCTGGGAGTTCCTGTGCAGATTGTTCTTGTCAACAGCCGATGTGAACTGGTTGACACGACCATACCATCGCTTAAGCAGTTCAACCGGGTGATAGTGGGTGTGGATGAGAACCTCTTCCTCGACCCGCTCGCCGAGTATAGTCCCTATCCTTATCTCGGCTATCTCGGCGGGAACAAGCTGTTTCTTCTGGGCAGAGAAAAGAAAGGTTTCCTCTGTATCCCTGAGTTTGCGCCCGATGTGAACAGGGTATCCGTCGATATAAAGGTCAAGCTCGACACTCTGGGAGATGCGGAGGTCTCCTTCACCGCCTTCCCGAGGGGCTATTTCGATAGCTCTGTGAGAGAGAAGCTTTTCGGTCAGAAGAGTCGCAAAAAGAAGATGCTTGTATCGAAGAGCCTCTCATCGTTCGGTGGTGGAGCAAAGCTTGTGGATTACACTGTTTCTGCCGTCGAGAGCCTCGATATCCCGATATCTTTTACTGTGAATTTCCGCAAGCCGGATTTCGTTCGCTGGGAAAAGGATATCGGAATACTCACACTTCCTGGCGAGTTCCCGTTCTTCCATCGCCCCTGGTCACTATCGCTCGACACAAGGGAATTCCCGATGATGCTTCCAACGAACCTCTCCTGGAATATCCGCTGGGAGGTCGAGTTCCCCGAAAGATTTTCACTTGAATATTTCTCTGACTCTTCCTTTGTATCAAATGAGCTCGGTAGCTTTACTGTATCCGGGAAGAATGTTGGGAATAAGGTCATCTTGGAATACACATTCACCGTGTTCAAGCGGTATATAAAACCGGAGGAGTATTCCAGCTTGCGAGAGCTTAACTCAAAGTTCGGCCTCCCGAAGAACAATCTCATCCTGTTTGAGAAGAGATGATGCAGAAGGTATTGAAGGCAGATAGCACCTCGCTCATCATAGCTCTTCTGATATTAGATGCTGCTATCCTCGCAGCAGGAATAGGGGTTCACTTTGTCATCCCGCTTCTTTTCATAGCTGTTCCTCTTGTCTTGCTCATTGCCATCCTTTATCCTGAGTTCGGATTGGTTTCTGTGATATTCAGTGCATTTTTGACAAACCCGCTTTTCTTCTGGCTGACCGGTGAGTATAGAGCTCCCAGCTGGACATACCTTTTGAAAATCATCCTCCCGCTTGCTGCACTGCTCGGCTTCTACCTTTCCGGTAAAAGGTTTGAAATAAGATTTAGCTCTGTTGAGTTCTTTGTTTTTCTCCTTCTGGGGATATATATTCTCGCTCTTTTATATTCCCCGGACATAACAGGAGGTATAGGCAAGCTTGCGAAGGTGGTAGTTGCGGTTCTGACCGGGTTTGTGCTTGTTCCATTTATGCGTGCAGACAGCAAAAGCTTCCACAGGTTCTTTTCCTTCATCGTCTTATATGCTGTTTTGATGCTCATCTATTCTGCCTTTGCCCTATCGACAGGTGCCTTTGCCACGGCAGGCAGGTTTTACGCTGGCATCGGCACAATCGTCTATCCAAGGCTTCTGGGGCTTGTCAACCTTGTGAATGTCTTCTTCTTCTCCACTGCGAAGACGAAGGGTAGGAAGATATTCTTTCTTGCTCTCATTGCCGTGACGCTTTTCTTCGAGATAGTTGCTGCTACACGGGGACCTCTGGTTGCATTTGCCATCTGTACTATAATCTATATACTCGCCTTCTGGAAAACAAAGTCGATTTACAGATTTTCATTGATAGTTTTGCTTGTTATCGGGCTTGTTGGATTGTTTGCGCTTGCGCCCGGAATGCAGAAAACCCGTATGACGGAGGATATATCGATTGACCAATCGGCTCTAACGAGGGCTTTTCTCTACTCACTTTCCTTTAGGCTTTTCCTCCAGCATCCAATCCTTGGTGTCGGTTTCAATGGGTTCTCACAGGCTCTTCCATCCTGGGCAAAGGCTGTTGGTGTGGTGTATCCGCACAATATCTTCCTCGAACATGCAAGCGAGATGGGGATAGTGGGACTTCTTGCCTTTGTTCTCTTTTTACTTGCTGTCTTCTCGCGTCTCTACTCGAGCCTATGGGGTAAGGATAAGCTCTCCGGCGATTTGCGAACCTGTTTCATCTGGGTTGCGATTGTGTTCCTTTACTTTCTGGCAAATGCCCAGATTTCAGGGAGCTTTGCTGGGAATTATGCGGTGTATCTCTTTGGAATAATGCTCTCACAGATGGCCTAAGGAGGTATAAAAAGGTGGCACTTAAGTTTTACAACACTCTCACCAAGCGTCTTGAGGAGTTTTACACGATAAATCCGGGCGAGGTGAGGATGTATACCTGTGGCCCGACGGTTTATGATTATGCTCATATCGGCAATTTCAGGACATACATCTTTGAGGACCTGCTCCGCAGGTATCTGAAATACAAGGGGTTCCGGGTTGTGCAGGTTATGAACATAACGGATGTCGACGACAAAACAATTCGCCGCTCGAGGGAGGAGGGCGTTTCGCTTGAGGATTACACGAGCCGCTATACTGAGGCTTTCTTCGAGGATATAGATACACTTCGGATTGAACATGCGGAGTTCTATCCCCGTGCCACCGAGCATATCGATGATATGGTTGCACTGATACAGAAGCTGATTAAAAACGGTTATGCTTACCAGCTCCAGGGTTCCTGGTATTATGATGTTTCAAAGTTCAAGGAGTATGGCAAGCTTTCCGGGGTAAAACTACTTCTGGCTGCATTCGGCATATCTTATTGTCGAGGGTGAGAAGATGTCCAAGTCGAAGGGGAACTTCTACACCCTTCGGGATATACTCAAGCGAGGATATGACCCTGTTATTGTTCGCTATCTGCTCCTTTCGAGCCATTATCGTCAGCAGCTGAACTTTACATTTTCCGGGCTCGATGCAGCAAAATCAGCACTCTCACGCATCTGGGACTTTATCGACAATCTAAAGAGAATTGAGTCGAACCTCTCTCATAATCCCGAGGTCGACACAATAATCGAGGCTGCATCTTCCGGTTTTATCACCTCGCTCGACGACGACCTGAACATATCCGGTGCACTCGGTGTCCTGTTCGATTTCATCCGCGGGATAAACAGGCTTATCTCGTCCGATAGTCTGGGCAGGGATGATGCTCGTCTGGTCCTCGAGAAGCTCTCGGATTTCAATCGGGTTCTCGATATATTTCCACAGGGAAGTGAGCCTCTGGAGGATTGGGTTCTTGAGATGATTAAGAAGCGGGATAGGGCGCGGAAGAGTCGTGACTGGGAAACTGCCGATAGGATACGGGATGAGCTTCGCAAGAAGGGTATAATACTCGAGGATACCCCGAAAGGAACAATCTGGAAGAAGAGGTGAGATAGATGGAGGTAATCTTTGCGCCCTGGCGAATGGAGTATATAACCCGCGGTGACCTCGAGGAGGGGTGTCTTTTCTGTCGTGTCCTGTCCGAGGAGAATGACAGAGAGAACCTGCTGCTTTTCCGTGGTGGGCTGGTCTCTGTCGTGATGAACCGCTATCCATACGCCAACGGACATCTTATGGTATTCCCCAACAGGCATACGGGTAATATCGAGGAGATGACATCGAAGGAGGCATCAGACCTTTTCAGGTTTGTATCCCACTGTGTCAAGATACTGAAAAAGGTAGTTTCCCCCAGTGGGTTCAACATCGGAATGAATATTGGCAGGAGTGCAGGTGCAGGTGTTGTGGACCATCTGCATATACATATTGTCCCCCGCTGGGATGGTGACACAAACTTTATGCCCGTTGTATCCAGCACGAAGATAATAAGCGAGGCGCTCGAGGCGACATACGATAAGCTACTGCCGCAGTTCAAGAGGCTATGAGGCTACTTTTTAATCTCCTCGGGGATTTTTATCTCTTTACTACCAGCTCACTTTTTGTTTTTATTCCAATAGCTGCTCTCATCTTTCCCTTGAGGAGCTTTTCCTATCGTTTTATGCATCTGTGGAACCGGATGCTTCTGCACTCCTTCGGCATCGAACTGGACATCTCTGGTATTGAGAATGTCGAGAAGATGAAAGGGGTCTTATTTGTTGCCAACCATTCGAGTTACCTCGATATACCCGTGCTTTTTGCTTCTCTGCCCTGTCAATTTGGTTTTGTGGCGAAGATTTCCCTTCTATGGCTTCTCCCTGTTTCGCTATGGGTATACGCCACAGGTGGGCTTTTCTTCGAGAGGAGGCGGACAAAAAGGGAGTTTTCCCGTATGATGACGCTCATTCGCCTTATAAAAGCAGGAAGGAATTTCCTCCTTTTCCCTGAGGGAACACGAACACGAACAGGCAAACCTGGCAGGTTCTCTCCTGCGACATTTAAGATAGCCGCCCTGTCCGGTGCAACAGTTTATCCTGTTTGCATTGAGGGGAGCTTCGCTCTTTTGCCACCGGGGAGTTTCTTTGTCAGGCAGGGGGTTATCAATGTAACTATAGGTGAGGAAATCTGTGCCGCCGATTCTGCTATGCTTCTTGAGAAGACCTCCCGGTGGTTTGCCTCATTTCAAAAGGATAAGCTTCCTCGATAGGCTTTTTCCGCCTGATTTAAGGATGACGAAATAGAGCCCCGTTGTTGTAAATATCGAGCGAGATTATCGCATCTTTTGCCAGATTGAACTGTATGGATGTGTTTGCATTGAACGGGTTGGGGAACGGTTCGAGCAGGGAGAGATTCTGGGGGATAGATGCTTCTTCTACCCCTGTCGGGATTGAGCCGTAGATAGCCATATCATTTATATACCAGCCAGGCTCCGTGTTCACCTGTGAGCTGCTGAATAGGAAATAAATCTGCACAGTATGCCCTCTGTATGGTCTCAGGTCGAATATCTCCTTGTGCCAGAAATTGCCCCTGTCGTCATCTGCGAACGCAAACTGGCGTTTTATCTCACCCGATGTGACATATCGTGAGAGTGCTACATCGTAGCCATAGTATGGACATATCTTGAATCTATCGCCTCCATCGACGGAAATAGCAACAATTCCACCATCATGGTAGCCGTAAGAGTTTGGTGGCTGGAAGCAGTACCAGTGGTAATAGATGAGGAACGGGTCGGCGGAGCTCGATAGGTCTATCTCCGGGGAGACAAGCTCGGATACGCTCTGATTTCTGTAGTCGCCATCCAGATTCGTTGCCCAGCAGTTTGTGCCAACAGGAACATCTCCCGGCCCGGATGTTGGAGTGCCGTATTCCCAATCGTTTAGTGTCCCGGCTGTCGTGAAGCCGGATGCGGATGCTCCTATGTCGAAGTGAACTAAATACTCCTGAACAAATGGTCCCTCGTTGAGCTCCGTTGTCCTCGGATAGCGATATTCCTGTCCACCTGTGAAGAAGCAGAAAGAATAGTTGTATGCACCCATCCGAAGCGTCGTTGTGTATGAGAAAACCGCTCCATCTGTCGGGTCAGTGTCGGTTGTCGATAGCGGATACTTCGCTCCCGATATGAACACGAAGGCTGAATCGGGTAAAACATTCGATGTGTAAAGTGCCGAGAATGTGTAATCGTCCTCTGTTCCGCCTGCTATCGGATGAACATATCCTCCTTCTATTG
>NATO01000097.1 GCA_002085385.1 candidate division Zixibacteria bacterium 4484_93 | reverse complement strand
ATCCAGGTATCCTCGATGAAGACGACAATCGATGTGGAGTCAACGCCGGAGAGGTTGTCGGTTATGTCAAATGCAATCTCCGGATAGTATTGCGGATTAACAGTTGGCGGCTGAGGTGTCAGATATTCACCGTCTGACGGCTCCTCGCTGGAGACACGAGGTCCCTCGAGGTCGACCCAGAAGTGCCAGGCAACAGGACCATGTATAGCAGGGCTTCCCTGACTGTCATACATCCTCGTCAAGCCACACTCAACATACTGCTCATTGACAAACGGAATGGAGGGAGTGAACATCAGTGTTTCTCCTCCACCAGACAGCTCGAGTTGCGGCATAACCGTGTTGTATTCCACTCCTTCAACCACAAAGCGGATGCTGGATTCATCTATATCCCCCTCGAAATCCCCGAGGTCCATAATTATCTGCTGATATCTGCGGGATGTAATCTTCTCCGGCAGAGGGGCAACGATATGTGCCTCCGGACTGCAGGGTGCAGCATAAGGCATCTCATCCTCGTCGGAGAGCGTCAGATACCGAGCTTCTATTTCCACATCACGGTCGGTGCAATCAGCGACAGGATGATGCGTGGTATAGGAGACATAATATCCTCCCCGAATCGACTCGACAAGCGATGCGAGTATCTCACTGAACGGTGTCCCGAGAAGATACCAACTTCCACCCGAGCAGTCGGAAACACTGCCCGGACCGTGAAACTCAGGCAGATCGGGTGTAACCGTGAAGCATAGCGTGTTGGTTGCAACCAAAAGGTCACAGACAGACTCCACCGTCTCATCGGAGAACGATGTCCCATCTCCTACTGTATGCGGGCGGTAGTCCGTTATCATTATTATTACACGCTGTGCACCCATACGCCAGTGCAGAGAGTCAATTGCATCGGCAATCCCATCGAGCGACACCTCGGGTCCGTCACCACCACCAACCATCGGAACATGTTCGAGCCAATCCTCATACTCACTGACATCGGAGGTAAGGTCTGTTCCAAATGGGAAATACACAGTATCACCAAATGTGACAAGTCCCAGCCTGAAGTTTATCGCAACATGGGCAAGACTATCAGCAAAATCTGCTATCTGGTCGAGGATGTCGTGAATCCTTATCGGATACTCGAACAGACCATCCTCGTGAACGGTGAAATTGCTTTCATCGAGATACATTATCGTGCGCCCCTCATCATCGAAGACATAGCAGAGGGCGGTTATCACAGGGAAGTTTGCCGGGTTTATCTGATGAATAACGATGTTTATATCCTCCGGGGGCGGAACATAAATCCTGAAGAACCAGCAGATGGAATCTTCTATTGAGTTCGGCTCGCAGAAATCAGGGTTATCCTGTGCATAAATCACACACACGGAAACAGTATCACCATCGGAGAAGAGAACACCCGCACGCAGAGCCTCCCAGTAAAGTGTATCTCCCCTCCAGTGGATAGAAGCATCACTGCTTGGATAATGAACACCGTTCACGCTTATAATGACCGAGGATGTATCGACCCCGGAGAACTCATCCTCCAGAGCAAATGAAACAATCGGTGCAAGGTCATCCGTTGTTCCACCAGCAGGCGGAGTATGCCCGGTCACATAGGGTGGAGAAAGGTCAACGATAAACCGACAGGTCAGGGCAGATGGTATTCCATTGTGAAGCATATCCTCACAAACAGTCAATGACCAGACGACCATATCGCCATCCGACCAGGGTGAAGACGGGCGGAAGATTATCAGCGTGTCAGAGCCTCCAAAGTCGACCGAAAGCTCGGGGTCATCTATGTGATAAGGAGTTCCGTCCACCACAAGCTCGAGCGTCGTCGTGTCCAAACCGTGCTCATCCGATAAGGAGATATATATCCCACTGTCGGGACAGGAAACAGTCGGTGTGTCAACACAGGTAGGGAAAAGAACGGTTATATCAGGTGGATACATATCATCCTCAAGCACCTCGAGACCATCGACGAGCGTATCCGCGAGACCATCAAAGTTCGTCAGTATAACATCGTGGAATCCAAGCGGCGCATCAAAGGCAACATCTACATCGACGGATACGAAATTCACATTTATATAAGTTACACTGGTGATTGTGATACCAGCTCCCATATCAACGGTGGGACCCGGCTGAAAGTAGTTGCCTGATATGACAATACTTTCTGTCGCTGTTTGATGAACTATACTCGGAGAGATATCGTATATCACAGGAGCTTGTGCCAGCAGCCAGACCGGCAAAAGAGCAACAAATAAAAAACTTAAAGCCCATTTCTTCATTTTTTATCTCCTTCGCTTTTATTTTATCTATTTTTATCCGTTTATGCTATTATTTTACCTCTTTTTAACAAAAAGTCAAACGAAAATTATTAAAAAGTTATGGTATATTTTAATTGGAAGAAACCAGGGTTAAGGGTTCTGCCCGATATGGCAAACCTTTCCAGTTGATACTCGCCAGAGGCGAAAATGCTCCAGTTTCTACCTCCTTTTAACTCTATGTTCGAGAAAATCGCCCTTTTCGTCCGTTCTTCCTTTTTCTCTCTACCAGTTCCCCACTCCCATTCATCCTCACAATGCCAGGAGCATCCCACCGTCGGGCGGAATAAGGGAAAATTCCCCCGCAACTCGATGCGAAGATTCCAGCCCCTTTTCTCCCAGGAGAGAGCCTCAACCCATTGCCCCTGCCAGATAAGCCCGCCATAGTCCTCGTATATATTCGAGAGTTCGAGATGATAGAGAAAATTCCCTCTCGTGTATTCCGTCCAAAGTTCATACGAGCGTCTGCGGAATATCCTGTTCCTCGATTCGACATCCCTCTCGCCATAGTCGTAGATTATATGATTAGCCCGTATCGGCGCCGACGCATAGAATTTTAGACAGTCCCTAATGCTAAGCTCTACCGATGGAACGAGTAGATACGACTTGTTCCAATTGCTCTCACCGGAGAGTGTAAGGAGATAAATGGAATGTGTCTTTCTGACAATATAGTCGACCCCGGAGACGAGGAATGGCAGGACCAATCGATGATAGCTTGCCTTGAGAATCTGGCTCTGGATATCCCGCGAGAGTGAGCGAGAGGAGTCTAAATTATCGTCGGTCCGCTCAAGCGACAGGCTCGCCTCGAACAGCAGTGTATCGTTCGGAAAGTGCATAACAGCTCCCCCATAAACCGCTCCACACTCCTTGTTCACATCCCTGGTATTATCGGTATAATCCTCACTTATACTGCGTGTCCCATAACCCGCCTTTAGGTCAAGGAAATCGAGGAAACATCTGGAAAGCCCCGTTCCAAATCTTACCATCCGGTAATAGTTGGAATTCCCCTCGAGCGCAACCAAGCGAGTAGAATCGGCATCGGATGAGGAGTAGCGTTTCTCGTTCAAATCTACCGAGAGTGAGCAGGCAAGCATACAGGAAAGAGGCAGTCTAATCTTGTTGACAGAAGATATATTACCACTCCACTCTTCTCTTCTGTCCACCTCGTATCCCGATGGTAATTCGTTAAAGTATCCGACCCGTCTGGCTTCTCCTTTCATATCAAGCGAGATGTCCCAGAATGCGAAAGCTGAATGTGTAGCTATAAGATGTGCAACGAGGAAGCTCTCCGGTGTCTTCGGAGAAAAGTCATACCGTCCCTCAAGAGTTATCCGCTCAAATGCAAAAAACGGCTTGACCGAGGAGATTTCTTCACCAACAACGCAGGCAGGCTCAAAGCCGTTGTCAGCGAACTTCACGCGGAGGTTGCCGCGCAGAGCAACACTCGAATTTGTGTGCAGAACGCCCCAGAGTGTCCTCTCATAAAACGGACCAAAAACAAACTTACGAATCCCACTTCCAGCCTCGAGATTGTTATCTACATCAAGTGAAACTCCAAATCCTCTATGGGAAAACCCAAGCGAGCCGACACCTCTTTCTCTGCCAACGAAACCTGACCCCATAAGCGATGGACGCCTGGAGACAAGCTGGTTGATATTTACCTGCAGGTTCTCCCTCGACCAAAAAAGAGTATGCCTCAAGGAGAAGCTCGTGTTGTCATAACTGTATCCGACAGAATACCCTCCACAAACATCAGAAATCCAGAGGAAAGGGAGCAGAATGATTAAAATTTTATGCACTAATCTTTTCATATACAGCGTTTGCCAGCCTGCTGAAATCCTCGGGAGAGATAGATTCCGCACGGATATCCTCAGGGAAAGAAAGCTCTCTCATCGCCAGAGAAACAGCTTCAGATGGAATGTCGCTTGAAAGTGCTACAGAGTTTATCAGCTTCTTCCTCCTCTTGGCGAAGGAGAGTTTGACAAATTTTATAAAGAATTCCTCGTTTATCAGCTGCGCTACAGGGAATTTCTTATTAAAAACTACGACCGCTGATGTCACCCTCGGTCGGGGAATAAAGCACTCCGGCGGGACATTCATAATGCGGGAAATTGCGAAGAAAAACTGAATAAATACCGAAAGCAGACCATAGTTTTTTGTCCCTGGCAAAGCAACAAGACGGTCTGCTACCTCTTTTTGCATCATAAGAGCGGCTCTGCGGATAAATTTCCTCTCAGACACAATCTTAAAGAGTATCGATGATGTGATATTGTATGGTATATTGCCGGCAACGATGAGCTTCTCGCCGAAATCTGACAGGGAAATGTTGAGGAAATCCTCGTTTATAATTTCGAGGTTCGGAATGTCCCTCGTGCAAAGCAGGTTTGCCAGGTTCCTGTCTATTTCGACGGCTATTACCCTGCCTGCCCTCTCGCACAGGAAACGGGTAAGCATTCCTCTTCCTGAGCCTATTTCTATAACGGTATCGTTGCGGTTTATCTGAACCGTTTTCGCTATTTTCCTCGCAATGTTCTCATCGACGAGGAAGTTTTGCCCGAGCGACCTCTTCGGACGAACAGGATAGATGACTGCTGGCTTCTCAATTCCGAAGAAGCTACACCCGTTGTTCATTGTCAGTTTCTCCACATAAGAGAAAGTCTCCCTCCAGATAGCTGCAAGCTGATGAGCAACATTCTTCACAAATACAGGTCTATTGAGTGTCCCTCTGAACGGGTGCGGAGTGAGATACGGCGAATCTGTTTCGAGCAGAACTTTGTTGCGGGTTGCAAGGCGGGCAATCTCTGTCCTATCCGTGCCGGGGTATGTAAGTGTCCCATTGAACGAGATGAAGAACCCCTTATCCATCGCCAGAGCGAGTGCATTCTCATCACCAGAGAATGAGTGAAGAAGAACCATAAGTTCCTTTGCAAACGGCTCGAGTATGGAAAAGGCGTCAGGAAAGGCGTCTCTTATGTGCACGATTACAGGCAACCCAAGCCGTTTAGCTATCTCAAGCTGGGTATGGAAAACCTCCTTTTGGACATCCTGAGGAGAGATATTCCGATAGTAGTCGAGCCCTATCTCCCCTATCGCAACGACCTTGTCAAGCGATGCGAGACGCTCTATCTCGGCAAAAGACTCATCCGTTGCTTCTTTCGCCTTATGAGGGTGGATGCCGACCGCTGCATATACCTGTGGATAAAGATTTGTGAGCTCACAAGCTCTTTTGCTCGATGCAACATCTATCCCAGGGCTCATGATAAGGTGAACACCAGCGGATACCGCCTCATCGATTACATTTTCTCTTATCCCATCAAACTGTGGAAAATCAAGATGTGCGTGCGTGTCGAAAAGCATCGACTAAATTTAACAACTCGCCGGCAAATGTCAACATTTTGTATTGACAAATTGGATTTTAGTTCTATAATGAATCTTTGTCGAACGGAGGACTAGTCCTAATTGGTAAGGCAGCGGACTTGAAATCCGCCGGGCTTTAAGCCCTTGGGGGTTCGAATCCCTCGTCCTCCGGTAAGCTGACAATTGGCAACATAATTTCTTTAGTCGATAGCGAGTTCAGGAGAGGTGGCCGAGCTGGCTGAAGGCAGCCGCCTGCTAAGCGGCTGAAGGGTCAAAAGCTCTTCCCGGGGTTCGAATCCCCGCCTCTCCGAATTCTTTGCCATTGTCTTATTCTCAACGCTTGCCTTAATTAGATATATTCCACTTGGAATGTCTTTATCTGGTGTCCAGATGATCAGCGAGAGTCTCTATTATGGCAATTGATAAAGCTGCGTAATGTCGATATTTTTTATGTTGTCGCCATCATCGATATGCAGCGTTCTTGGGATTGTGAGTCCTGTGAGTGTGTCAGGGTCGCCGTAATAGCCGAGCTTATCTGTATCAGGGTCAAATATAATATTACCATTGGCATCATCGATTGCCGCTACATAATAGTCGCCGGCACCTACCTCGACCATCGTGTAATCTCCGCTCGAATTTGTTATCATCCCGTTCGAGAGTGAAATTCCCGAGCTTACGGAATCCCCCGAGTCGAGCAGGATGACATAAGCGCCTGAAACCGGCTGCCCATCATTTGTAACTTTCCCCGAAATGGTTGTTGTGAGTTCTTCTATAACTTTTCCGCAACCAATCATAGCGATAGCTAAAACAAGTGTCAGCGCCAGTGCGAAAATCATTGTGTTTCTCATTTCAAATCTCCTTGTTATTTGATTAACACGATTCGTTTCGTTATTTGTTGCCCGTCTTCCGTCCTTGCTTTCACCAGATATATCCCCGATGGGATTGATTGGTCGGGTTGCCAGATAAATGTGCGGTTTGTGGGAGACATCTCCTGATGTCGATTATCAAGGTCAGGAGACCTTTCCCACACAACCCTCCCCCGCAAATCGTAAATCTCTATCTCCGTTCCCGCAGGTGCAGTGATAACGACAGAAGAATTGAACGGATTGGGATAGGCAGAAATAACAATTTCATCCGGCAATTTTTGTATCCTTTTGGGATAGGCAGAAATAACAATTTCATCCGGCAATTTTTGTATCCTTTCTGCAATCTTGGTCGTATCCGAGAAATCAAGGATGATGATAACATAATATTCAAGCACTGGAATAGTAAGGCTGACAATGCCGTCCTCATAATCAAATGCGGGATAGACCGTATCCGGGAAGTCGGGCGAGATTATCGTTACACTATAGCAGGTATCTCTGACAGGTATTGTTACCAGGATGCTGTCCTGCGGGAGCATTGTATGGGTTACTGTGTCCCAATTGTGGTTTATAATGTGTAAATAAGTCTTTAGACTGTCATCTCTGTATGTATATGCAATCGCTACTTTCGATTCATTCGCATAACTTGGTGCGATAGTGTCGCCATTATAGGGCACAAAACCATTTACTGTAACGAGGGATTCGTCCAGGCTTATAAAGGTATTTTCATAGATTTCAGAGCCATACTCATTGATGAAATCAGTTATAGGTTTAACGACATCCGCAACAGAGATGCCAGCAGAGAGACTATCAAGCCAGATATAATATCCTTCATTCCCGGTAAGCGGGACGGCGAATCTCAATCCTGAAGCATAGGCTTCTGCCATATATGTTCGCAAGTATGCCGCACGCTCATCGGCTGGCTCGTCTTTGCCACCAAG
>NATO01000096.1 GCA_002085385.1 candidate division Zixibacteria bacterium 4484_93 | reverse complement strand
GTCGGAGATGCTGACACAGGCTCTGATGTGGGCTCCGGGCGGCAAACTATCACCGGACCAACTGACCCAGCAGTAGTATCCATATCCCTCATAACGCAGCTCATCCGTCTCAAGCCAGCGTGTCTCTCCAATCCATATCTCCAGATGCCCGGTGGTAGTGTCAATACCCGATGCTGGACATCCAGTCGGTTCCCGAACATTAAACCGAATTTCGGCATCACGAGGAACACCCCTTGCGCCGGGATAAGGCATAAGCTCGCTGATTACAGGCGGACAGCTATCCGCCGGTGGATACTGAGCAAATAGCAGCCCTCCCCACAAAAGGACTACCATAAGCAGAACTGAAAACTTGATAAACCTATTCATCTTAACCCTCCCTTTTTATTTTCGACATCATCCGCAAATAGAGGAGCAACTATTGTGCCAACAATCTATCAGATTGGTTTTCAAGGAGTTACGGAAATTACAGTATAGACCGGCGCAAACGAAAGTAACATAAATATTACATTTTAAAAATCATTTATCGTCATTCCGCCCATTTTTGCGTGCAATAACAAGTTTCACCTAAAGTAATTTATTTGTTTCTAATGTAATTTATTTGTTTCTCTTTAGCCCGTACTTCTTTATCAAACTGTGCAAACGAACACGATTTATACCAAAAAGCTCCGCCGCCCTCGTCACATTCCAGCCACATCTTTTAAGAACTGCTTCAATGCTTTTCTTCTCCACCTCATCACAGTAGCGTCTCTTCAGCGATTTCATCTCCTCGAGATTCGCTGCAATAGGAGCTTCTTCGCTACCTGTGCTCCTCGTCCATTCACCGGGAATATCGTCCATAGTTATAAGCTTCCCCTCGGAGAACAGCACCATCTCCCTAACGAGGTTTTCCAGTTCACGGACATTCCCGTTCCAGGGAAGGCTCTTCAGCTGCTTTATCACGAGTGGCGATATACCGATTATCTCTTTATCAATCTCCTGTGCAAACCTCTTGACGAACCTCTCGACAAGGAGCGGTATATCCTCTGGCCGCTCCCGAAGCGGTGGAATCTCCACCCTTATTCCTGAGAGGCGAAAGAACAGGTCTTGTCGGAAGCCACCGTCCTTGCAGAGTGCTTCTAAGTCCCTGTTAGTCGCGGCGATTATCCTGACATCCACTTTCACAGGAGACCTCCCGCCGAGCCTCTGAACGCTTTTATCCTCAATGGCTCGCAAAAGCTTTGCCTGAATGGCGAGTGGCATATCGCCTATCTCATCCATAAACAGCGTCCCAGCATCTGCCAGCTCGAAAAGTCCTGGCTTGCTCGTTGTGGCTCCGGTGAATGCACCCTTCTCATACCCGAATAGCTCGCTCTCGAGCAGCGTTTCCGGGATTGCTGCACAGTTAATGATGACAAATGGTTTATCCTTCCTGCGGCTATTCGCGTGGATTATCCGAGCCAGAAGCTCCTTGCCAACACCGGTTTCGCCTGTTATAAGCACTGTGAAATCTGTCGGGGCAATAACAGATACACGTTCGAGAACGGATTTTATCGCATCCGATTCACCGACGAAATCGAGCCTCTCGAGCTGTCCGAAGGTGGTTCTCAGAGCTTCCCGCTCCGACTCCAGTTCCGATATGTAGCTTGTATTCTGAATGGCGACACCAACCTGTTGCGAGAGAGCTTCGAGAACCCGCATATCCTCATCTGTGAACCTGCCGACCTCCGCCCTCGAGTCGGTATAGATTATCCCAAGAAGCTTGCTGCCGAACCTGACGGGAACAGCGAGAACCGTCCGCAGTTTAAGGTCGATGACGCTCGCAGCAACGGAGAACTGTTCATCCTCGAGTGCATTTTCGGCGAGAACCGATTCACCTGTCCGCCTTATTTTATCCACGATGGAATGGCTCCAGCGAACCGTATCAAGCGGGATTGACCTGCCCCCTTCTCCTCTCGCTGCAACGAGAGGAAAATCTTCTCCCTCCCGGATAAAGAGGAGTGCCCGTTCTGTTCTGGCAACCCTTATTACACCGTCCAATATCCTCGAGAAAAGTGCATCGAGCGAATGTTCAGAGTTTATCGCAAGGATAATATCCAGAAGCTCGTGAACCGCCTTATCAGAACTGGTTATAAACTGTTCGCTCCCAAATTTACCAAGATTTGATACCCCCTTTTTCATACCGTCAAGCGATTCTAATCTCTCCATTACCTTCTGATAGAGCACATCATCCGTCGGATGCAGGCGTCCTTCCTGATAGAGTGAAATAGCCTGCTCCCTCGCCGTCGGGAAAAGCCTCAAAGCGGAGAGCAAAACAACCAGCCCATATTCTCTATTATTTACTCTTTTAATTCTATATAATTCCTTTATTTTTTCAACTACCGAATCGGGTACCGAATCGGGGGAAATCTTCTCGACCGCAAGCGAATATATATAGTATGCGACAAGCAGCTTGACCGATTCCTTCTCCGGGAACAGGCGGGAGAATGCCAGCATCTCATCCGTTCCATCCAGTTTCTTGGATGTATATGCGGAAAGGAGCAATCTCTCGCGGAGTTCGAGCAGTTTCAGTCTACCTCCGAGTCTTGCAGTTATCTCCGATGCCTCGTCGAGTGCTTTGTGCGACAGGGCAAACTCACCGAGGGAGAGATAAGCTTCCGTCATCACAAGAACTGCCTCGGCATAGTATGGCTCCCCGCCTGGCTTGGCGCGCGAGATAGTAGCAGATTCCCTCGCAATTCTCACTGCATCATCGAAATCGCCACGAGTGAGCCTCGCATAGGCGAGGTTCAAGAGCAGAATCGATTCAAACTGTAGATGCGATATATCCCTTGCAATCTCGAGTGCCTTCCGAAAAAGGGATTCAGCTTTATCTATTTCCCCTTTCTCAAGATGGATATTGCCGATGTTGTTCAAGAGGATTATCTCCTGCTTGCCGCTCCCGGAGAGCATCTTCAGGGCAAGCTGGTAGTTCGACAGAGCAGATTTTATCTTGCCTGCCTCAAAATCGACAACACCTAAGTCGTTGTAGATGCCGCCTTCCACAGCCTTATCACCACCAGAGAGTTTGAGAGCCTTTCTGTAATATTCTCTCGCTCTATCAAAATCCCTTATCCGCTTGTATCCGAGTGCAATATTCTTCAACCCCTTTATCCGATTCATCCTGTCGGATTTTCTCTTGGCAATCGAATAAAACAGGAAGAAGCATCTCCTCGAAGCAGGGATGTCAAAGGAGTTCAAGAATAGCCTGCCAGATTTGAAGAGCAGTTTCTTTGCCTCACCGAGGCGAGCCTCATCGAGGCGAGATAACCGGTAGAGCAAAATTCCAACATCGAGAAGAAGATATGGATTTTTCTCATCCTCGATATCGGGCAAAATTTTCCTTAGATATTTTTCTGCATAACCAATTGCCTGAGGGAAAAGTTGCCGCTGAACCGCTTTTGAGATTATCCTGTATGAACCGTCTTTAGATTCAAAGACTATCCCCTTTCGGAGTAGATACAACGCCATCTTTTCCTCTTTTGATGCCACCTCTCTCGGAGAGTGAGACGAGCGTTTCCCTGACCTTTTTTATATCGCCGCCGGTGGCGGAGAAGATGAGCGTCGCAATCTCATTTCCCGAGATAATATCGGGGAATACGGAGAAGAGATACTCATTCAGCTCATCAGCCGACAGTTGCGGAAGCTCAAGCCTGCTAAAGCCTTTTACCCTGGGCGCCCGGCTCGAGACGAAAAGATATGGAATACTATCCCCGAGCTCATCGAGAACCAGACTTAGCTGCTGTGAGATACCATCCGACAGGAAGACAATCTTCTCGCCTGTTTCTTCTGATGCGAGAAGGACAAGTCGTGCAAGCCTCTCCGGGTCAAACTCACCCTGACTAACAAGAGAAGAAAGCTCATTCTTCACAAGCCCTCTTCTTATTCTTCCCAGAAGCGGAGCAAAGATATTGCTCATCGAACCCCCCTCGAGAGCGGGGAGCAACAGAATCTTCTCTGTCTTCAGGACAAAGCTTAACTCCTTCAAGAATCTCGACTTCCCGGAACCGGTGAGCTGAAAAAATGTCGGCTTGCTTAAATTTTTGAGTGCATCGAGAACGAATGTCATCTGGTTATCCCGTCCGACAAATTTCCCACCCGGGATATGCCTGACAATGCTTATTGCCTCTTCTTTCTCCGGATAAAGTATCGCAGAGAGTGTCTGCCTCACCTGTCCGGCGGATGATACTCTTTTTGTAGGCTCCTTCTCCAAGAGGGAGCGGATGAGCAACACCAGTTTCTTGTCTGCCTCTATTTCAGGGAAATCCGGGGTAAGTTCGAGCTGGCGGTCTATAACCTCCTGCGGCACATCAGAACAAAAGGGGTTCATTCCGTACAAAAGCTCATACCCAATCACACCGACAGAATACATATCGGATGCGGTGCTGTATTCTGCTCGCCTTATCACCTCCGGAGCGATATACGGCAGTGTCCCGGAGATGCCGTTCTCTCCACGCAAACCAAAATCCACAAGGATAGTTTTATCACCCTCGAGGAAGATATTCGATGGCTTGAGGTCACAATGCAGTATTCCATAAGAATGAACGGATTCGAGGGTATCGGAGATACTGTATAAAATTTTAGCCACATCCTCATAAGGAAGAGGCAGAGGGACCCCATCGAGCGATTTACCTGTTATATACTCCATCGTGTAGAAGAAATTCCCGTTTTCCACACCGAAATCATACACACGAACAACACCGGGAATATCGAGCTGTGCAAGTGTATAAAATTCTCTTTTGAAGCGTGCAGCTTGCTCGATATGCGATAGGGTCTTAAGGGCACATCTCCTCTTTTCGAGTTTATCCTCGACGAGGAAGACCGCACCTGTCCCGCCCGAGCCAAGCTCGGAGACAATCCTGTATCTTCCGGCAAAATCATTCATTGAAGATTCCTCTCCAGTGCCCTCCTTTCAGGGTGAACCCCATCTGCCCGAGGGAATCCTCGAAACCACCGTCCTTGTGATACCAGCGGATAAGATAGACCACATCGGAAAAGCTCGATAGCATATCATAATCCACACTGATAATTCGCAGAACTCGAACGGAATCCTCCCCGTTCATCATCCAGGTAAGCGATTTCCTCTCGAGAAGGAGTGTATCCAGAGCGGTCGTATCAAATCTGGATATAGCGGAGAAGATGGTGGCAACTGTGTATTCAGGCGTATATGTATCAAATCCGAGCTTGGTAGCAAGGAGGTCTTTCTTGCGAGGCTTCCCAAGCAACTCACCGAGCTTTCTATGTTCTCCTGCCTCAGCAGGATTGCCTTCCTCTTCGAGCATATCGGCAAGAGCCAGATGCGTCTGTGCGATGTAATATCTGAAGGATACCGTCTGCTGGGAATATTTCTCATCCGGTCGGCTCGAAAATATCCTGATAGCCTCCTCGTATGTCCTTTTCGCCTCTTTATTCCTCCCAAGCTTCGTATAAAGGTAGGCAAGCTTGTTATACTGGTCCGGTCGGGAGAATGGAGCAAGCGATATTGCACGCTCAAGGGATCTGACAGCCTGCCCGAGGCTATCCTTTTTCTCATAGATACGGGATTTGACAAGATGAACTGCCGGCGAGAATGGAGAAAGTTTCTCAGCTATATCGAGCTGCGAGAGTGCTTCATCGCTCTTCCCGATAGTAAAAAGGAAGTTCGCTCTCTCAACCCGATAATCGGCATTGAGTGGGTTCAGCATAACGGCAAGCGATAGCTTACTTCTGGCAAAAAGCAGGTCGCTCTTCCGCAGATACTCCCTCGCCTCCCGGAAGCTTGTATCGGCGGTAAGAAACAGTGCGGAAACAATAGTAATCAGCACCGAAAGAACGGCAAAAAGAATCATAAGTGGCTTCGACTCCTTCTCGGCATAAGAGACAGTCCCGGCAGCTGCACCGGCGAGCCCAAAGAAAAGGTAGCTTAAGGAACAGAAGGAAAACGAGAAATCAAACATAATGTGAAGCGAGAAGGCAAGAACCGATACAAAAACGGCAAGAGTAAGATATTTTTTTTCATCGGACAGTAGGAAACAGCCCCTGAATATCCCCCAGAGCATAGAGAATACCATAAAGAGAAATAGAAGTAGCCCAAATATTCCTCCTTCTGCGGCTATCTGGAGATACTGGTTATGGACATTTGTCGAGAGGTAGGAAGACGATTTTAGATAGCTCGGATAGACACTCCTAAAACCGCCGAGCCCGACACCGAATAGCTTAAAATCGGAGAAGACGCGCAGAGCCATATCACCCATAAGTTTGCGCTCCTCGAATGAGCGAACCTGCTCCACACGAGATACCTCCTTCAAGCTACCTGCTTGCTTTACAAGCATCCTCGGGGCAATGAAAAGCGGAACAAGAACAGCCGACACGATGAGGACAGATGCAAGCTTTTTAACATCCCCCTTACGATAGCCCAAACGGAGATACACCAAAAGAGCCATAACCGACGCTGCAGCAAGCGATACCCAGCCACCTCGAGAACGTGTGAGAACAAAGCCAACGAGCGATAGAACCGCTATGATAAACTCCACATATCGCCATAACTTCTTCTCTTCTGTCAGATAAAGGAAAAAGGATATCGGAATCACGAAGAGCAGATACCCTGCCATCGGGTTTTTCCAGTAGAATGTTCCGATGAAGTATCCCGGCATATCGTGCGATGTTATGATAAGCCCCAGCATATTCTGGATATAAAATATATACCCAATTACGATAACAGGCAGCGAAAAAAGGACTGTAAATCGCAGGAATTCACGCAACTTGCCTGTTTCCCTCGTGTAGTTAAAAAGCAGGATGTAGATAAGGAAATAGCCAAAGTAGTTGAGAAACTGCTCTACCGTCGATGATGGGTTCACGGAGACAAATATCGAGAAGAACGAGTATCCGAGGAAGAGCAAAAGAGGAATGAATAATTTTGAGAAGACAAGTTTTTCTCGATTGACCCATAGAAGATAAAACCCTGATATTACAACTATTGCCACAGTTTTCGGGAAGAGCTTCCAGCCACCACCATCGAGTGCGAGGTAGAGGAAAAATGCTGGAAAGAGAATATGGAACATCTCCCTGCCGATTCTCCTGCCGTTTCTATCCAATGATACCTCCTATAATGTTGGAAAGACTCTCTCTCATAATATCGAGGGTGTAATTCTCCTCGACAAAGCTTCTCGCCACCTCAGACATACCTCTCCTTACATCCTCATCCGAGAGCAAAAGAGAAAGTCTGTCAATAAGTTCCTCCTCCGATTCCGGGTCGACAACAAATCCCGTTTTGCCATCTGCGAGCGCCTCCGGTGCTCCGCCCGAGTTTCCGACAACAACAGGCAGACCAGCTGCCTCAGCCTCGATTATGCTTATACCGAACCCCTCAAAATCATCAGATAACCTCCTGACCGGCATAACAAAAACGGAGGATGCCTCAAGCAGGGCAAGCCTTTCCATTCCATTAACGGAGCCAACAAATATTACCCTGTCAGAGACATCTTTTTCTCTTGCAAGATTTGCGAGCCTATTCCGCTGTTCCCCGTCGCCTGCAACGATGTAGTATATATCATCGAACATCCTTATAAGCTGTGGCATAACCCCGATAACGGTATCTATCCCCTTCCTGGCAACGAGTCTCGAAACAGTTATGATGTATCTACCCTTCGGGAGGGAAAACCGTCTAAGATACCGCTTATTATCGAAGGATGCGGGCAGCTGAACGCAGTTCCTGACGACCTTCAGCTTTGGCAAAAGCTTCGGAAACATCCCTGTCAGAACCGATTTTGTGTATTCGCTCACAGCGATTATCGCGTCGGACGACGAGAAAACAAATCTCATCTTCAACCTGTGCCAGGCTCTCTTCCACTTGACAAGCTCCATTCCATGCACAGCAACGATGAGCCGAAACGGGAAAAATAGTTTGAGCACCGCAGCAGGAAAACCTGCTATCCATGTGGATACAAAGACGACGAGTCTCCTTTTCCTTAAAACGAAAGGCAGCAGAGCCAATAACATCCGTAGCCCTCTCGTATCCTGCCAGAGGACATCGGGGAGATACTGAATACAGCCATCCTTCCTGCGAATGTCGCCCTTCGTAATAACAGAGACATCATCATCCATCGACCGAAGAGCAATCCAAAGGTTCTCACTCCATTGAGCGAGCCCACCGGTTTTCGGTGGGAAGTCCTCGGTCATAATAATGAATCTCACTGTTCATCAAGTAAAGATTTAAGTGATTGCATAAACTCATTTATATCTTTGAACTTACGATAGACAGAGGCAAATCTTATATAGGCGACCTCATCCAGCTCCTTGAGCTTTTCCATCACCAGCTCACCGATAGATTTGCTTGCCACCTCCCTTCCTGGTCTCGACATAATCTCCTCTTCTATCTCATCGACCACCGCCTCCAGTCTCTTCATCGAGATTGGCCGCTTGTGGCAGGCTGCGGCGAGCCCGTTAAAAAGCTTCTCCCTATCGTACGGCTCAATCCTGCCGTCGTTCTTGACGACCATAAGCTCTATGGTATAGATATACTCGTATGTTGTGAACCGCTTATGGCAGGAGAGGCACTCACGCCTGCGTCTTATCCCCATTCCATCCTTTACAGGTCTGGTATCGACGACTTTGTCCTCCTCGTGTCCGCAGTATGGACATCTCATATCTTCTTTTCCCCTGTTAAGATTTCTCTGACTTTATCCGCCATCTGTTCTGCCTCGGCGACTGTTGGTGCCTCAGCGTAGACGCGGACAATAGGTTCTGTGTTGGATGCCCTTATCTGCACCCATCTGTCGTGGAACTCAAGTTTCCAGCCGTCTATTTCATCGACATTGTCAGGCAAGAGCATCTGTATAACATTTTCAACAGCAGAGGGAAGATTATCAATCAGAGGCAATTTCAGCTTGACGATGTGGTATTCTGGAAAATCGTTCACCTGTTCAGAGAGAGAGCGGTTCCCCTCTGCGAGCAGAGCCAGGATGAGAGCGATGCCCACGGCGGCGTCCCTGCCGATGTGCGAATCGGGGAGGATAACCCCACCATTTCCTTCGCCTCCGATGACCGCTGATTTCATCATCATCATAGACGCTACATTTATCTCACCGACCTTCGTCTGGTAGAATGGGACATCGAACTCCTCGGCAACGAGGCGGTTAACGAGCGATGATGAGACATTGACAACATAAGCTCCTTTCTTCTTTGAGAGGATATATCTTGCACACAATGGCAGTGTGAGCTCCTCACCGATTGGGTTTCCCGCCTCATCGATGATTGCGAGTCGGTCGGCATCCGGGTCTGTGGCGAACCCGATGTC
>NATO01000095.1 GCA_002085385.1 candidate division Zixibacteria bacterium 4484_93 | reverse complement strand
GCATTCGTCAAGGCAAAGCGAGGATTGACTACCACAGGCATCTATCGCTTCTCCCGGAACCCAATGTATATCGCAATGTTTCTTACCCTCGTCGGATTCGTGCTTATGGCATTTTCAGCCGCACCGACTACGGGCATTCTGACGGCAATTATATCACTATGGATTATCGCAACAATCCACTGGATGGTGCTTGGTGAAGAAAGATTCCTCGAAAGCAAGCACGGCGAAATATATGTAAAGTATGAGCACAGGACGCCCAGATATCTATTATTTTAAAGCTACTATGTCAATAAAGCAGTTGCAAAGCGGGCATTATCTGCCGACACCATCAGAAAAAATCAGGAGGTGAGGGCAATCCATTACACAAAGGAAAAATTAAAACTTATAACTTGACTGTCGATGAAAAAAATGTATTATATGGAAAATTACAGGAGGCAGCGTGAACGGGAAACTGTTTGACCTTATAGTGTATCTTGCCGAGAACTCGACCGAACCAGTGAAACCCAGTGACCAGCGTCTTCTCAAGCAGTTCGAGGATAAGGGGTTCACAGACAACGAGATTAACTACGCTATCACCTGGTTCAACAAGCACATAAAAGGAGGTGCAAAGCGGAAGAAACCCTCCGGTGTTCGGGTTCTCTCAAAAAATGAAAAGCGGTTCTTTACCCTGAAGGCACAGGGATACATATTGCGGCTTCTGGAACTGGGCGTTATAACCAGGGAACAGTTCGAGTTGATAGTTGCCCGAGCAGGGATGACCGAGAACGAAAAAATGGACCTCGAAACGCTCAAAGCTATCGTCTCATATATGGTACTGGAGGGTTCATACCCGGATGAATTCGATGGACTTTCTCCATTCTTCAGGATAAACGATACAATAAACTAAAAAAATCTACTTTGTTAAAAAATTATCGTCCCAATTCTTGACAAATGGGAATTTTTTTGTATGATTTTAAGTAAATTTGCTTATTAGAAAGAGAGGAGAACCTTAAAAAGGGAGGATTAATGGCAAGCTCTCGTCCCGGGGGAACAAGGAAGAAAAGGACAAAGTATCCAAGGGATAGAGAACGGTCTCTTGACCTTTATATGAAGGAAATCGGTGAAACGGAGCTTCTAAAGCCCGAGGAAGAGGTTGAACTCGCCAAACGGATAAAGAAGGGTGACAAGGAGGCGTTAGAAGAGCTTACCAAGGCAAACCTGAGGTTTGTCGTCAGCATTGCCAAGCAGTATCAGAACCAAGGACTTTTACTTCAGGACCTCATAAATGAGGGTAATATCGGGCTTATCAAGGCGGCCAAGCGTTTCGACGAAGAGCGCGGCTTCAAGTTTATATCCTATGCCGTCTGGTGGATAAAGCAGAGTATCCTGCAGGCACTGGCAGAGCAATCAAGAATCATCCGACTCCCGGTCAACAGAATAGGAACCCTTCACAAGATAGGCAAGAGACAGAGTGAGCTGGAGCAGGAGCTGGGTAGGAAACCATCGAGTGAGGAGCTGGCTGAGGAGCTGAATATGAACAAGGGGGATATAGATAACACCCTCAGAATATCCACCTCACATCTATCGCTCGATGCTCCGTTTTCAACAAACGACTCAAACTCCCTTAAAGATGTTCTCCAGGATGACAAACTCCCATCTCCAGAGAATAATCTTGTGAAGGATTCACTCCGCGAGGAGATAGACCGTGTTCTCTCTACACTATCCGAACGGGAGGCAGAGGTAATAAGCCTGTACTTCGGGATAAACAGGGGAAGACAGCTAACCCTCGAGGAGATAGGCGACCGGTTCAATCTCACAAGGGAGCGGGTGCGTCAGATAAAAGAAAAGGCGATAAGAAGACTGAAACATGCAACAAGAAGCAAAAACCTGAGACTGTATCTCTCCTGACCCTCCAGAAAGCGACGCCCCTTAATTTTTATCTCAATACTATTTGATTTCCCGGATAAACAAATTATATTTGATAAGCCTATATCATAAAGGAATAATATGCGCTGGATTATTGTTTTTGTTCTGTTATTCAGTGGTTGCCTCCAAGCCTCCGATACTCTTGTTATCCTTCATACAAACGATAGCCACTCGCATCTCGTTGCATTCGGGCCCGAGGATGAGACAGGCAAGGGTATATACGGCGGTATGGACAGACTGTCCACACTGATACAGGAGGAAAGGAGAAGCTCTACAAACAGCCTTATCCTCCACGCTGGCGACTTCTTTTTGGGGGGCATAATGTTCAACTGCTTCTCCGGGGTTGAGGAGTTACGACTCATTCACAGGCTCGGATTCGAGGCTTTGACCATTGGTAACCACGAGTTCGATAGGGGACCAGAAAGGCTATATAATACTCTCATAGAGGCAGAATCCACAGAGGAATTTCACTATCTATCGGCGAATATGGATGCATCCCGTTTCCCTGAACTTGCCGAGCTTGTCGAGCCGTTTTATATAAAGGATTTCCCACATTTCCGCGTCGGGATATTCGGGCTAACCACCCAGGAGACAAACTACATCTCCTCTCCGTCACCTGTTCTTTTCACAGACCCTGTGACATCGGCAGAAAATATGGTTGACACGCTCAGCTCGCGCGGCTGCGATTTGATAATCCTTCTGTCTCACCTCGGTGTTGCCGGCGATAGAAGGGTTGCTGAGGCAGTTTCCGGGATACAGATAATCGTTGGTGGACACGACCACTACCTATTTACCACACCAATTCCTGTGCAGAACCCGGAGGGCGACACAACTTACATTCTCCAGGTGGGTTGTTACAACCGGTATCTCGGCGAGCTAACAATCGAGCTCGGTGAGGAGAACCGTATATTAGATTATGAGGTCATACCTGTGGATTCATCTGTCTATCCTGACCCTGCTATCTCATCGTCCCTCGATTCTATAATCGAGATACTCGAGTCTATCCCGACACTTGCCGGTATGTACACCACTCCACTCATATATGTGCCCGAAGCCATTCCCGACACTTCTCGGATTGATGGGTATCTCGACACACCGCTCGGGAACCTCGTAACCGATGCCTTAAAGAAAACATCGGACATCGATGTCGCACTGGAAACAAGCGAATCAGTCAGGCAGGGCATATATCCTGGAATACTTTATGGATACGAGCTTTTCAGCACAATCCCCATCGGGCTGGATTCAAGCACATACCTTACATCAAGGATTATCAGGATGTATATCTCAGGAAACTCCCTTTATAGACTCCTGAACCTCCCGCTATCTCTTGGAAATCTTTTGATATACATCTCCGGTGGGAGATACACCGTCTACAACTCTGGCTCATCCTTTTCGGTCAGAAGGGACTCTGTTCTTGTGAACGGGGAGCCGCTCTTAGATGCCGCCACTTACTCTGTGGTGATAAGCCAGTTTTTCTACGAGATGCTACCATCGCTATACATCTTCCCCGACAGTGCTGATACCCTGCCAATAACAGAATTCGAAGCAGTCAGAGACTACATAATCGAGCACCCTGAAAGAGCACTTTCAGCAGCCACCGAGGGTAGGATTATCCTCGAGGAAACGGGTATCGAGGAAAAGCCAGAAGAAAAAAGCAGCTCTTTGTCTATCTATCCAAACCCGTTCAACTCAACTCTGAGCATAAAAACTGGAACAAACAGAGATATTCTCATATTCAATATAAAGGGTGAACTCATCCGGAGGTTACCCGCAGAAAACCACACCTGGGATGGGAAAGATAATTCTGGAAACCGGCTCTCGTCAGGGGTGTACCTTGTCAAGGAAGATATACCGAACAGCAAACCACAGAAAGCAGTTCTTATAAGGTGAGAGATGGAAATGCAGTATAAAAGAGAGCGTGAAGAGATACTCTGGGCATCGAGAAGGCTTACCAATGGAGGGATAGATTTTCTCCCCGCAACAGATGGGAACATCTCGGTTCAAGTAGATAAATCTAAAATTTTAATCACTCCGACAACCCGTTTCAAGGAAAATCTAACAGCAGAGGAAATACTGCTCACAGACATAGATGGCAACCTCCTCGAGGGGAACGGCTCCCCCTCATCCGAGATGATGATGCATCTTTCTATCTACCGGGAGAGAGCAGATGTTTTCTCCGTGGTTCACGCTCACCCGGTATTTACACTTTCGCTCTCTGTTTCTGGAAGGAGTATCCCGACAGAGCTTTTATCCGAATCTCTTGTGAGGCTCGGAAAAGATGTCCCCGTTGCTCCATTTGCCGTCCCCGGGACAGAGGAGGTCTCGGAGTCGGTCAGACCATACATAAAAGGGTTCAATGCCATCATCCTCTCTAACCACGGAGCAGTAACATTTGGCAAAGACATCTACGATGCAGTCGCACGAATGGAAACACTCGAACATCTATCAAAGATTGCATATCTGTGCTACCTGCTCGGTGAGCCAGAATATATACCAGAGGATGGAGTGAAGAGAATTCTATCATTCTTCAAGGGCAAGAGATGAAGGTAGGTTATCTTCAATTCCACCCTGAGCGTCTCGCAGTCGATAAGAATATTAAGCGAGTGATACAGTTCCTCGAGTCGGTCGAGGCAGAGCTCGTCGTCCTGCCTGAACTGTTCGCCACAGGGTATCTCTTCAGCTCGAAGAGAGAACTGCTGTCGGTCGCCGAGAAGTTCCCCGATGGTGAAACGATAAAAGCAATCTCGGACATAGCTAAGGAAAAGGATATGGCTATCGCCGGTGGGTTCCCTGAAATATCGAATAACAAAATCTTCAACTCGCAGTTTCTTGTTTCACCTGCAGGAGAATTTCTCTATAGGAAAGTGCATCTTTTCAACGGGGAGAAATATCTATTTGCTCCTGGGGATACAGGTTTTGTCTCCGTCGAACTCAAGGGGATAAAGATAGGTCTTATGGTCTGCTTTGACTGGCTATTCCCGGAGGCGGCAAGGACACTTGCTCTCAAGGGTGCACAGGTCATCGCTCACAGTGCAAACCTCGTTATGCCATACTGCCAGAAGGCAATGTATGCACGTGCAGTGGAGAACAGGGTCTTTACAATAACATCGAACAGGATAGGAAGCGAATCGGTCGGAGGAAAAAAGCTTACCTTCACGGGTGGAAGCATCATCTACTCCCCCACAGGCAAGATTCTCGCCGAGGGAAGCACTGATTCCGAGGAGATAACAATCGTAGAGATTGACCCGACAGAGGCTCTTGACAAGAACATTACCGGAGATAACAATATATTTGACGACAGAAGAACCAGACTATATTTCAGATGAAAGGGGGAAAGGTGAGAACTTTGTTTGCCTTTTGTCTTTTGCTTATCCTTGCGGTTCCAGTTTTTGCCGGAGTGGAGATAGAAAATCAGGACAACTCATCTATTGAAGGTGTGGTGAGGCTTCCCGAATTCGAGCAGGTATCCGTTGGAGGATACACAAAGCTGAGCTTCGATATGGCAGGCTCATATAATGAGGAAGCGAGACCGGATATACCTATTTTATCCATACTCGTTGCCATACCTACTTCTACCGGTGGCGAGGTTGAGATTCTCGATACGGATTACGAGGATATCCCAATCAACATAGATACCTGGGCACCTGTTCCTGATGACGCAGGAAATCTGTATCGGGATGAAAAATTTTATTCCGAATTTAGCACATATCCCACATCCATTGCAAAAACGGGCAATGTCGGGATACTGAGGGAGTTCAGGGTTCTGCCGGTGTCGTTTGTAGGTGTGCAGCTCATAAGAGAAAAGCATATTGCGAGGGTGTATAAAAGCATTCATTTCCGCATCAGATTAACAGGTTCTGCATCACCCGTATCAAATTGTGTGTCGGAGTCATACATCCCTCTTTACAGGGCACTTGTTGCAAACTATGATATCGTCTCCTCCAC
>NATO01000094.1 GCA_002085385.1 candidate division Zixibacteria bacterium 4484_93 | reverse complement strand
GCAGATGAGATTCCTCTCCTGCGCAGGAAAGTCGGTGTTATCTTCCAGGATTTCAAGCTCCTGCCGGAGAAAACGGCTTATGAGAACATAGCCTTTGCCCTGCGGGCTGTTGGAACACCGAGAAAAAAGATAAGGAAACGGACGAATGAGCTGCTTCAGTCTGTCGGGCTTTCACACAAGAAGGATTCTTATCCTCCTCAGCTCTCGGGTGGTGAGAAGCAGCGGATATCGATTGCCAGGGCGATTGCCCTCTCTCCGCCGCTCATTCTGGCTGATGAGCCGACAGGTGACCTCGACCCGGAGACAGCAGGCGGGATAATGGAGCTTATACTGAATATCCACCGGCAGGGGACGGCGGTTATGCTTGCAACCCACAATATGGATATGCTTCGCGATTTTAACTTCAGGGTGCTTGAACTCCGCGAGGGGAAGCTCGTATGAACATCTTCTGGGCAGTCGGTGAGGCTCTCTCTACAATGTGGAGAAGAAGGTTCGTTACTGCCTTATCCGTTGTTACTATGACCATCGCTCTCTTCCTGTTCGGGCTCTTTCTGCATATAACTCTGAACCTGAAAAGCTATGCAGACTACGCTGCAAAGAGGCTCCAGATGGAGATATTTCTTGTGGATGAACTCTCGGAGGATGAAAGAGAAAAAACCTCCTCGCTCCTTCTCGATATGGATGGGATAGATACGGTAGTTTATATCTCGAAAGAGGAGGCTTATCGGATATTCCGTCAGGAGTTTGGCGAGGATATAACCGGTGATATCGCCGGCAATCCACTGCCTGCATCGTTCCGCGTAAGGCTTTCTCCGGGGTATCGGAGTGGAAAGAAGCTCGAGGCTCTGATTGGGAAGATAAGTGAGCTTTCTATTGTCGATGAGGTCGTGTTCAAACAGGCAGTTGCCGAGAGGGTCGATAGGGCGATAAAGACATTTGTTCTCATCGATGTTATAACCGGGGTCGTTATGCTCCTTGGGATGCTTATTATCATTGTGAACACGATAAAACTCAATATCGTCGAGCGGGCGGAATCCATATATATTATGCGTTTCGTTGGTGCGACAGCATCGTTTATAAGATTACCATTTATAATCGAGGGGATATTTGAGGGGATATTTGCAGGGCTTTTCTCATCCGGGCTACTCTGTCTCGCCGAACTTGCTCTCGTGCGTTTCTTCCCGAGGCTCTTCCCGATAGGCTATATAGCCATCTTTCTTGTCATTCTGGGTGGGATAACCGGCGCTGCTGCAAGCGGGTTCGCTGTCAGAAAGTTCCTGAAGAGGTAAGCGTCACTTCAGGAGTATCAGCTTTTTCGCATCACAGAATTTACCTGCCCTCATCCTGATAAAGTAGACACCGCTCGGAAGTTTCTTCATATCAATTGCTATTCTGTATCTCCCTGGAGCAAGCTTATCCGAGAGAACAGTTTCCACTATCTCTCCTTTGATATTGAACAGATGAATATCCACAGTTGATTCCTGTGGAACATCGAACCTGATGTCTGTTTTAGAGTTGAATGGGTTTGGATAGGGCTGCGAGATGGCAAACCTTGCAGGAAGAGTCTCCTCCGCGTCTATTCCGACCACAACCTCCATATAAACTGGAATCGCAATCTCAGGGTTGACCCTGTCATTTGAACGGATAACGAGGTTGGTGAGGTAATCTCCCGGTGGGTGGCTTCCGGCGTTGAACAGCAGGGTTATCGCACTCCTGCCACCCGTTGGTATCTCGCCGGATACCGGGTCGAACGACAGCCAGTCGACGGAGAAGACGGAATAGTGGACGCATCCCTCATCAGGTATGAAGTCCTCGATGGGTGGGGGAAAAGCTACCTCGGGCATCGTTGCAACTACAAGGTTCGTCTCCGTTGGTGTGCCGATATCTGTTATGCTTACCCCGATAGCCACCGTGTCGCCAGAATCATTGGAGTATTCCCATTCAGCAGGGCCTACCATATCGAAGCCATAAGGAGAATCGGGGTTATAGCGGAGTATCATCGATGTCCCGTATCCGAGAGCTCCCTGTCCGATGATGTAATCTGCCCCCACCGAGCCCATCGCAAACCCTGTTGCAGGGTTGCAATCGGTGTCGAGCCCGTATCCTATGATATAATCGGATGTATAGTCGCCCATAGGTCGGTGAGCGGTTATCATAAAGTAGAGCATCGCCTCCGTATGCTGTGCAAAGAATGCTGCGAGGTCGAGGTCGAGGTCGGTGTCGATGGGGTCATCGGCGAGAAGTGTCCATTCGCCGGGTGGTTCCAGAAATGTTGACTTCGAACTGTATGGAGCAACTGCTACGCTGTAGCGAAGCGGTCCTGTGCCGGAGTTCACTATGTCGAATCTCTCTTCTGCTGTCCCTCGAAGTAATAGCCTCACGGCAACAGAATCGCTCGTTGTCTCCATAACCACCCAGTATGAGCTCGCCGATACAATTTCGGATGGGGGACTTTCTCCTGTAACATAGACTGCCGTAACATAATAGAAATATTCTCTCTCCGGGATAACCGAGTAGTCCGTGTAGAAACTATCGGTCGTAGGCGCCGGGTTTATCGGTTCGGGCGGGAATATATCTGGCTCCTCCGACCTATACACATTGTATCCGATAAAGCCTTCCCCCGGTGTCATTCCTGGCTCCGGTGGGCTCCAGTGAAGCGGAATTTCATCCTCCCAGCCAGATTCGGCTAAAAGATTGACCGGTGCAAGAAGGAGCTGTTTCTCCATTATCACAAAATCGTCGAAGTACCAGCCGGCATCGGTCATCCCATGGTCGCTTCTAAAGTCAAACCGAAAGCGAACATTTCCGCCAAGATACGAGGAGAGGTTGTATTTTACCTTCTTCCAGTCTGGGGCACTGCCGGAGAAGCCTGGCTCGGAGAGTGCTGAGACCTCGTGGGTGTTATAGCCTCCAACGGGTATAAGGATATTCCAGCTCTCCCCGCCGTCCGTCGAGACCTTGATATTACCGCCGTCGAAACGCTCCTCTGTGGAGAACCACTGATACATTTCAACTGTTGCCACCGAGAAATCTGATATGTCGAAATCGGGTGTTGTGAGCGAGTAGTCGGCATCGTTGGCATAATATCCATCGATTATTGTTCCCCAGAGGTTTCTGCCCGAGTATGCCTCCTCTGGGCCAACGCCATGTGGCTCACCCCATTCCCAGCCGTCGGAGGATACAAACATCCCGTCTGTCTCCTCGAAATCGAGGAATATCCCTCGAACCACAGGGAAACTCGCATATCCCTCCTCGGGGAACGAGGCTTCGTTGTGATGCGATGACGCATCCGTTGCAGTTATCCGGTAATAGACGGTATCCCCGACTGCTATATCATCGAAATCAATCGGGACAGAATATGTATCTATTCCCTCTTCAGTCATCGGGATGGTTCTGTCTGCCTCGTGGTTTTTGTGATACTCGAGTATCACTGTCTCCAGTCCAAGATTGTCCGTAGCAGTCGATTTTATCTCGACAGGGAAGGTCTCCGGTGTCTCACCATCCGGTGGAGTGTGACGGATAACGGGTGGTATTGTATCCTCGCCGATGCGAAATGAGAACAGCTCTTCCGGTGCTCCCTCCGGTAGGCTCGCCTCGACATTCATCGTGTCCTTTGCAAAGATATAGTAGGAAACGCTTGTCCCATAGGGCTGAGCAGGGATATAGCCTCTGTATATATGTGGCTCGACCTCGGTTATTGGGACGAAGCTGTACTCCTCCCCCGTGGAGAAATAGATGCCTGTTGTATCCATATCGAGTGGGAATGTGCTTGTTATCTCGGCGGTTATCGGGTATGGGTTGATGTCGTCCTCGGTGTCGTGGTAGCCTGTATGCACGATGACAATATCAAAATGCCCTATCCCGTGCCTCTGGAAGGCGGAGTATATCTGGCTGAAGTGCGGCGAGCCGTTGGAGAGGTCGCCATCGTCATCGTCGAGGACAAGAATTGTATAGGCGTAATCATCGAACCTGTTTGGATAGCCGTATCTCGCAAAATGAACGAGCGTGTCGGTGTATCCTGCTCCAAGCGACTCTCTTATCTCCCAGAAGGCACTGGATATCATCCTCGAGTCCGCATGCACCTCACCCTCCCAATCGTCGGGGAAAACGAGGTCGTTGTCGAGTGAGCGCATATATATTCCGGGGTCACCTATTCTGTATAGTCCACCTTCACCGATGAGCGGGTCGTCGGTCATGGTGCAGGCGAAATAGTCGGACAGTGCCTCATCGATTGCCCCCGGCTGACCTGTGTATGGAAGTTCCGAAGATGGATAGATGTTATGCGTTACTCCGTGTGTGTATTCGTGGTAAATGACATCGGAGAAGAATGCGAAGTTATTGAAGATGTCGCCGCCGGCTCCGAGATGCACACCATAGCCATCCCAGAAAGAATTGTCAGGGCAAGGTGGCTCCTCATCCCGAACGACAACGGGAACCTCATAATCGAGTGCGCAGAAATCCGCATCGAGCATCTTGTAATAATTATGTATCAGATTGATATGAAAATATGCACCGCTCTCATCGGACACATCCTCCCAGAAGAGATTAACCTCATCTCCGGTTACCTCATCGATAACAGCGATTGGCTCAGCCTCGAAAGGCTGGACATCGCAGAAAAGCCCCTTCGCCTGAACCCATACCCAGCCGGGTGAAAGCTCGTTTGAATATCGCCCATTTACATCCGCAGTATCCATCTCCGAGTCGAGGTTGATATAGACAAACGGCAGAGGTAGAACCATCGGGGTGTCGGTCATATACTCCGGGTGAATATTCCCCGTTACCTCGCCGTAACAGGTCGGTGTCTCACGATAGGTAAGAAGAATTTCCCCGGTATGAGCATCCAGAATGTAGCTTCTCTTTGACCCAGTCCTCACCCACCAGGCGAGGTGTCCTCTGTCCTCGGGGAAAATGACAGGCTCAGCAGACAATATCTCTTCCCATTTTGGGAGATAGTCCGCCAGCTCATCCTCCGATATCCCTGGATTTATATCCACCGAAAGGTTGGGATGAGTCTGAAGCGAGATGAGAACGAGCTTTCCATCATTCGACAGGTCGAAATCCAATCTGCCGAGCCAGACCGGGATACCCCGATATGTTTCCCTGTAAATCGCAAATATCTTTCCCAGAACACGATTGACGGAGAGAAGTTCAAGACACTCGGGTGCTATTCTGAGGGCAGATGAGTTCTTTCTGACAAATTCTCTTATAGAATGGTCAAGCTCCTCGTCACTTGAGACATTGCCGAGCTGTATCCCGTTGCCGTAAGCCCGTCTCAGGCTTTGCGTCTCCTCGTCCCAGAAGCCGAGCCAGCCGGGATACTTCGATGTGAAATTAGCCCAGGCAAGATTATCCGGTGCGACTGTCGTCAGATGCTCGACAGGAGCTTCTCCTCCGATGAAATCCTCGTTCGTTGGCAGAAAGCCAAAAAGAAGAGAAGGCAAAATAAGAAGTATCACGAGTGGTAAGGCAATCCTCATCTTTTCCCCTTTGTTTCTATTTTAACTTAAGTATTTTATGCATCTTAAAAGCAAAAGTCAAGCAACAAAATTACATCCTCAAAAGCAGGTTCAGGACAAAGTGGGCAATAACCGCCGATTCCAGTCCCTCCTTGCGATAAAGTATATTCAGCACAACTCCAAGCGTTCCGTTGTAGACAAAAAGGCTCAAAATCAGGCTATGGGGCACCTCCATTATCTGTGGCACCGATAGAAGCGGTCAGAAGATATGCAAGGAAAGACCGAAGATGTTTCGGCTTTACAAAGCCGAAGATAAGAAGAAACAGGTTGAAGAGAAACAGGTGAAAAGCTATCTCCTCGAAGAGCGAGGATGACCAGTTCACGGCGAGGAGGTGGAAGATGTTGTTGTAGCTGTAATAAAATGAGTAGGGAAGTGTCTTGAGGAACGAGGAAAAAATGTTCCTTATCCCGATGAGGGCAAGCCAGACAATGATTGCGGAGAAGAGAGAATGTTTCAGGGCATCTAAGAGATTATTTCTCAGAGAGGCTTTTGTCAGTATCCTGCGTATGAAGGGGAAATCGTATGACCTGGTATAAACGGCAAGTTTTATCCCGAGGTAAAGAAGAATGAGTGATGAGATGATATAAACAAATATCCCGCTTGCACCTAAGGGTATGAATTTCTCCAGCGACTGCCCCGAGACGAATATCGAGCCTGCTGGAAGCAGTAGTATGGCAGAAATTACAACGATAGCCCCTGATATGAGGAATACCTTGTTTTCGAGGCTCATATTAAGAAATGAGAGAGCGGGTCCCCGAGAATTTCTCAAAGAGACCCGCAATCATTCTATTTCATCCTGCGGAAACCGGGAATTGTCTGGAAACCGTATTTGAATGTTATCTTGTGGGTAACGGTGTCCCAGCCGGTTATCTGGAGCTTGATGTAGTTGCCATCCTGTGTCTGGAGGATATAAACCCCGTTTAAAGCAACATCCTCCATATTGTAGTATCCGGTTGCCGGTGCAAGCTCGATATTGTTGTATGTCTCAGCCACGAGGGCAATAGCGGTTGTTCTCCAGCCTGTGCCAAGATTGTCTGGGGAATCGAGAGTGTTGTCCGTGTCGAAGTAAAGGTCGACATAGGGCTGATTTGCTGTCCCTGACATACTGTATGCTGTACCGCTTCCGCCTTCATTCCAGCCGTATCCGGATGGATGGTCGGGGCTCGGGTCATCCATACGCCAGATTTCCTGATTATTACCTGCCACAAGCTCGGTAGAAATCTCAGATGTCCTGTCTCCTATATACTCATCGTTGTAAGCTGCAACCTGATAACCTCCCAGCTCGTCCGGCGTGTGCGTGTAGGTAAGCCCTGTCTCGACGGAATCGATTATATCACCATCGAAATAGATATAGTATCCTGTTACCTCTCCCTCCGATGGGGCTGACCAGGAGAGAACGAGGCTCTCCTCATCTCCGCCGGCTGTTATCGTGAAGTTTCTCGGTGCAGACGGTGCCTCGGTCTCTGGTTCCTCGGG
>NATO01000093.1 GCA_002085385.1 candidate division Zixibacteria bacterium 4484_93 | reverse complement strand
TTGCTATTATTGTTTTCTGGGAGCCGGTGCGTATTGTATCGGCGATGTTCAGCGCATACGGGCTTGCGCCAAGCTCATAACGCGGGGTCATCTCCGTGCCACCATCAAGAGTAACACCGAGGTAATACTGTTCCGAGAAATCGACAGCCGCTGGGAACGGCGTCTCTGAGCC
This sequence comes from candidate division Zixibacteria bacterium 4484_93, assembly GCA_002085385.1. Taxonomy (GTDB): domain Bacteria; phylum UBP14; class UBA6098; order 4484-93; family 4484-93; genus 4484-93. The sequence continues at coordinate 5,741 of NATO01000093.1, read as the reverse complement.
GAGCATTACATTATACAACCCAGCCACGATAGGAACAGCGGAGTGCGTCTCGCTCCAGAGCTCGGTTGAACTGGCATCGTAGAGCTTGAATGTTATGTCGTGGTTGCCTGTAATAGTGTCACCTGTTGCGGTCGTCAGCCTGCCTTGAAAAGAAATCAGATGAGGAACATCTGCAACTACTGCTCCAACAAAGACAAATACCAGAATAACTGCGAGAAAATACCTCACCGCACACCTCCTTGCTAATCTTGTTAATATTGACTCTCTATAATAATGATGATAATTTAGCATTATTAGAGAAATAAGTCAAGAAAATAAAGTAGACGGTGGAGATATCACATTATATTAGACGAGGATTGTTCGTTCCGTGGCAGTTCCGGATTATTGAGGAATCCATATACTTTTTGCTGCAATCAACTCGGTATCACCGGGGAGGCTCAGAGGGTTGGATGTTTTGGTGAAGAAAACAAAACCCTTATACGATGTCAGATACTTGTAGCTTGTCTTCAGGAAGTGCGATTCAGCTATAATCACAATGGGTTTGTCAGCTTTCGAGAGTATCATCGTAAAATCGTTTGTATCCACCTGCACAATTGCGCCCGATGCCTTGATAGCATTGGCAATTGCTGCTGCTGCACCTGCTGCTCCATTCATTAGAACGCCTCCTTCAAATATTATCTCTCTTTCGGTCGCAGAACAGAGACCGGCACTACCATCTCCTCCAACGATATTCCTCCGTGAAGGATGCTATTTGTGTATTGCTTCTCGTAAATGTTGTAGTTCGTCGGATAGACAAGGAAATAATCCTCTTTTGCAATGATGTAGTTGGTTGACACGGTTATGCTTGGCAATTTATATTCTGCCGGATTGTTGATAATCACTGTGTGCCTCGGGTCGCCGTTCAGATTATCGCCGAACTTGTAGCGAAGCGTCGTCGATGCATCCTTCTTCCCGAACACCTTCGTTCCACGCCTGCCTATCATACTACCGTGGTCGGTTGTGACAATAACCGTATGGTTGCTTTTTGCCAGAAGTTGCAACGCCTCATACAGTGAAGAGTGGAGGAACCAGGTTTTCATCACTGCCCGGAATGCCCGCTCATCGGGAGAGATTTCTTTTAATATGTCGCTTTCCGCTCTCCCATGCGTGAGGATGTCGAGGAAATTTATCACCATTGCAGATAGGTCAGGTGCGAGATATGACTGGAAGTGCTTTATGACCTTGTCCCCCTCATCGGGGTCGAGGATTTTCACATACTTTGTGCTGCTGGAGAGCTTTACCCCCTCCCGCTGGATGAGTTTATCCATCAGCTGGTGCTCGTATCGGTTCTGGCTCATCGTATCGACTGCCGAGCGTCCCCAGAGTTCGGGGTATATCCGCTGGACATCGAGTGGAAAAAGCCCTGCAAATAATGAGTTCCTGGCAAATGGTGTCGCCGTGGGGAGAATAGAATAGTAGACATCCGTTCTGACATCGAAATCCTTCTCCACAAGCGGAAGCACGAGCAGCCACTGGTCGAGCCTCATACAATCAACAACGATGTAGAAGAGCTTTGTTCCCTTTGTTTTTAGCTCGGGGACAACATACTTTCGGAAAATATCGGTAGATAGGGTAGGTTTATCCGTTCCTGTGACCCAGGAGGGGTAGTGTCTCTCAACAAATCTTCCAAACTCTGCATTGCAATCTCTTCTAAAATCCCGGTGGGCTTCAGTGAGTCCAAGTTCGGGAAAGTTGTCGAGTGTGACATCCCATCTGGCAAGCCAGAGTGCCACCTCGAGCCAGTCATCGGGCGTCATATTGGAGGATATCCTCGATGATACACTCTGATATTCAACAGCATATTCTCTCGCCGTCCTGTCCTCAAGTATTCTTGCCTTATCGAATATCTTCTTGCAGGTTATAAGTATCTGGGACGGGTTCACGGGCTTGATGAGGAAATCGGCAACCACACTGCCTATTGCCTCCTCCATCAGATACTCTTCATCGACCTTCGTTATCATTACAATCGGGAGGTTCATATCAAGTTTTTTTATCTGCTCGAGAGTGGAAAGTCCATCGAGTCCCGCCATCATCTGGTCAAGCAGGACAAGGTCGAAGTGCTTTGTTGCCACCATAGATATAGCATCCTCACCGTTCGTCGCCGTCTCGACCGAGTATCCCTTCTCTTTGAGAAAAAGGATGTGCGGCGTCAATTGGTCGACCTCATCATCAACCCATAGGATGCGTTTCTCTTGCCTTTTCATACATTCTCCTTTTTTATTGGCACCGATATGACAAATGTTGTTCTCTCGTATGGTTTGCTTTCAAGGAGGAAAAGTTTGCCTCCGTGGTATTCCTCGATAATCCTTGATGCGATGGAGAGCCCAATTCCCCAGCCCTTTCTTTTAGTGGAGAATCCTGTGGAGAATATCTTTTTCTGGTCTCCAACCGGAATACCCCTTCCATTGTCGGTTACAATGATGTTGACAAACGATTTGTCAGCACTCTCCCGGAGCGATATCTTTATCATTCCCTTCTTCTTACTGACGCTTTCCATAGCGTTCTTGATGAGATTTTCAATAGCCCAGCTCATAAGCTCCTCGTTCAGATAGACCGGCGGCACGGGTTGGATATCTTTATCAAACGAGACATTTGAATGGAGCGTCGGCAATCTTGAGACAAAGTAGTCAACGATGTTATGAACGAGAGGAGCAGGGTCTTTAAGCTTCAGTTCTGGCACAAACCCGATATTCCCGAACCGGTTGACAACCCGACTGAGGCTGTTCACATCATCTGCCATTTGTTCGAGTATCCTTTCAAGTGAGAGCGACTCACCTGAGAATTTCTCCGGGTTTTTCACCTTTTCCTGTAAAAGCTCAATCCATCCGAGGAGTGAAGAAATCGGAGTCCCCAGCTGATGAGCGGTCTCACGAGCCATTCCAAGCCAGATACTCTGCTGCTCATAACCCCTTACCTTAAGTGTCCAGATATACCCCAATATTAAGAAGAGAATAATAATGCTGATTTCAACAATCGGGATAACCCTTAAAAGCGACACGAACCGTGACTCTCCAAAATGTATCTTTGCAACGAGCCTTCTTGAACCCGGTAAATACACACCAACAGGCTCCCTCGCCGCATCAAATTTTGCTACCATACGACGAAGCTTTTCCATCGATTTCTTCGTTGTGTCATTCGCTGCAATCCCGACATTTCTCCACGCCTGCGGGTTATTCTTGACATCGGTCAACACCATCGGGAAATCGCTCTTCTCGATTATCTCGTCGAAAATGATACTCATCTCTGCGCCGCCTGTGCCGTAGGACATCGCAACCCCCCAGAGTCTCGCATAGACGTTCATCACCTTCCGGCTCTCACCAATGAGATGATAGCGCACCGACTCAGCAAAGAAGAAGAAGATAAACGAGAGGAGCAAAAGTCCCACTACGAGTATCACCCTCGATGCAAAGGAAAACCCGAAGTGCCTAATCCGTTGCCTTTTTATGGGTTTAGCCATCGATTTTAGCCTGCCCGAAATATTTCGCCAGAGGTTCAGGTAGAACAATCGAGCCGTCTCTTCTTTGCCCCGTCTCGAGCAGGGCAATCATAAGTCTCGGCGTTGCAACCCCGGAACCGTTCAATGTGTGGACAAACTCGGGTTTCCCACTTCTTTTCCTAAAGCGAATGCCAGAGCGTCTCGCCTGAAAATCCTCGAAGTTGCTGCAGGAGGAGACCTCGAGATACCTCTTCATTCCCGGTGCCCAGACCTCGATATCATATGTCTTGGCGGAGGCAAACGAGAGCTCACCCGTGCATAACCTCACAACCCGATAGTGCAGACCGAGCAACTGAAGAACTCTCTCAGCGTCGGCAACAAGTGCCTCAAGCTCATCGCAGGAATGCTCCGGCACAACAAACTTCACCAGTTCCACCTTGTTAAATTGGTGAACTCGAACAAGCCCCTTCGTCTTCTTCCCGTAGCTTCCGGCTTCCCTGCGAAAGCAGGGAGTATATCCACAAAAATACATAGGGAGGGCATCCTCATCGATTATCTCCTCGCGGAAGTAGTTCGTTATGGGCACTTCACCTGTGGGAATAAGGAACAGGTCATCCTGCTCAACCCTGTACATATCCTCTTCGAGCTTGGGCAATTGTCCTGTGCCTGTCATAGATGCTCTGTTGGACAAAAATGGTGGGAGTATCTCTGTATAGCCGTTCTCCGTGTGAGTATCGAGCATAAAATTGACAAGAGCTCTCTCGAGCTTTGCTCCTGCACCCCTGTAAAGCGGGAAAAATGCTCCTGTTATCTTCGCTGCACGCCTCATATCGAACAGATTATGCATTGCGCCAATCTGAAGATGGTCTTTCGGCTCAAAGTCAAAATGGGGTTTTTCTCCCCATTCCCGGACAACGATATTGTCATTCTCATCCTTCCCCTCCTGCACAGAGCCATCGGGGATATTCGGAACCTTGAGAAGAACGGAGTTCAGTTCCTTCTCGACGAGCTTTAGCTCATCATCCTTGCTCCTCACAGCATCGGACAGCTTTCTTGCCTTTTCTCTCAACACATTGCCAGCGTCTTTATCCGAGGATGCGAAAGCCTCCTTTATACTGTGCGTTATCCTGTTCCTCTCCGCCCTGAGCGAGTCAACCTCAGAAACCAGCTTGCGTCTCCTCTCATCCAGCTCGAGGAGTCTATCTATCGATGCATCTTCTCCCTTCTGCTTGCAAGCCCATCTGACCTTATCAGGGTTCTCTCGTATGAATCTTATATCGAGCATACTGCCCCTCACCTTGCTATCTTTAGCCTGTTTTCCGGTATGTAAAATCTAAACAGAACCTCTTTGTGTTTTGAATTTGGATAGAATTGAATGGAATGTTCACCCTCTGGCACCTTTATCGTATGCATCTCCGCCACAGAGATAATCTCTGCCCCTGTGAGGCTTGCACTCTCCGATGGGCGGGTTGTTACCGAGAGCTTTTTCTCGTCCCCGTCTATCCTGTATAGATAGTTATAGTTAAGTTTCCCACGCATACCCTCACCGTATATGACTCGCGTGTAGACCTTGAGCTTGAGCGGTCCAATGAGCTCCAGTTCCACAGGATTCTCAGAGTCAGCAAGATAATATGAATACTGCTTCTCATTGACAACGAGCAGTTTCTCCTCTTTGAATCCTTGCGGGACAAACTCGATATAATCCTCCTTTTTCTTCTCACGCTTCACCCGTGCAATCCCGATAAACCGCCCCCTCGGAGAGACCTTTCCCTCAAATCTGCCCGAGGGAACAGAGATAGTGACAACCTCCGCCTTTGTGCAGGAATTCCCGTTGAATCTATACTTCGATTTCACATTCTTCACATCGACCTTTGCAAATAGATTACCTTCGATAGTTATCTCCATAGGGAAGGTTTTGCTATCATCGGTTGTGAGGGCGCGGATATAGAATGTATAGTTTGCCGGACCGTGAAGACTGACAGTGAGCGGATGCCTCTTGTCAAAGGAGTAATATGTCGTTTTGTTCTTGTCGGAGATTGTTCCCTTCCCTGCATACGATTTATACATCCCCGCCAGAAGCGGGACGGCAAGAAGAAAAACCACGACAATAAATAGAGCTTTTTTCATCTCTACCTCCAGCGATAAAAAAGATACTTATTTTCCTATAATAGTCAAGCGTTTCTCACTTGAGGTGGATGTCAGGCTGCCTGGATTTTGGATTTTTCTATAGTATTGTCGTTGCTCGCATCGGCATCATAGTAGATAG
>NATO01000092.1 GCA_002085385.1 candidate division Zixibacteria bacterium 4484_93 | reverse complement strand
ACATCCACCTTAACTTTTACCCGTCGTGGGATGTTCTTTACTGTGAGCTTGAGAAGCTCAAGAGTTCTGAAGACTGAGCGGGTTTTGATAAGGAAGTTCCAGCGGAATCTTCCCCGTAGTTTCTCGATATGTGCCGGTGCTGGACCGAGGATATTTATCCGTAAGCTGCTTTCTCGGGCGAGTCGACCAACCTTTTTTCTTATCTCCCAGATTGTATTTCTGACAAGCGGGGTTTCTTTCCCCGATGCCACAACCCGTATTATCCTGATGAATGGTGGATAGGATAGTTCCTCTCGCTCCTTTATCTCCCGCTCGTAGAACCGCTCGTAGTCCTGCTTGAGAGCAAACTGTATGGGAGACGCCTCGGGGTAGTATGTCTGTATGATGACCTCACCCTTGTCGCCTGTTCTGCCCGCTCTGCCTGCTACCTGTGTTAAAAGCTGGAATGTTCTCTCTGATGCCCGGAAATCCGGGAAATTCAGTCCTGTATCAGCGGAGATAACTCCAACGAGTGCGACCTCGGGAATATCGAGCCCTTTTGATACCATCTGTGTCCCGACAAGCACTGCGCCGGGAGTCTCTATAAACTGCTTGAGGAACTCGGCAGGGGAGTTCTGCTCTCTTGATGTGTCGTGGTCGAGCCTGATGGCAGGGATATCCTCGAGTAGGCTCTGGAGGTCTCGCTCGACCCTCTCCGTCCCACGCCCCTTCAGTCGGATGTTCTCGTACCCACACTCCGGGCATCTCTCCGGTGCTCGCTTTTTGTATCCACACCAATGGCAGACGAGTTCGTAGTTTTTAATATGATATGTCAGCGGTATGTTACAGTTGGGGCACTTATCGGTCCAGCCGCAGTTGGGACACTGAATGTAGCTGGCATATCCACGCCGGTTGAGAAGAAGAATGGTATTCTTACCCGCCTTCCAGTTCTGGATAATCTTCTCTTTCAGGGAGGCTGAGAATGAGTCGAAGTTTTTGTTCTCGCGCTCCACCTTCATATCGACTATGGTCACATTCGGTAGTTTGCTCCCTGGCACCCTTTCGGGCAGGCGAAGCAGGGTATATTTCCCTATTTGAGCGTTGTAAAAGCTCTCGACAGATGGTGTAGCGGAGCCGAGGATAACAGTGGCTTTAGCAAGTTTTCCCCTGACGATGGCAATATCCCTTGCGTTATAATATGGGCGAGGCTCCTCCTGCTTGTATGATGGCTCGTGTTCCTCATCGACTATGATAAGGCCGAGATTATCGAGCGGTGCGAAGACAGCCGAGCGGGCGCCGAGAACTATCCTTGTCTTTCCCTTCCGTATGCTCCTCCAGATATCGTATCTCTGTGAATCGGGCATCTGTGAGTGCCAGACAGCGACATTCTCACCGAACCTCGCACGGAGCCTGCCCCAGAGCTGAGGTGTCAGCGATATCTCCGGAACGAGTATTAAAACGCTTCTTCCCTTCGCAAGAACCTTCTCCATAGTACGAAGATATATCTCCGTCTTGCCACTGCCAGTTATTCCGAAGAGTAAGAAGGTTTCGGACCTTTCCGAGTCGATGCTCTCTGTTATCCTCTCGAGTGCCTTTTTCTGATGGGAGGTGAGTGTGAAATCCTGCTTCTCCTCCTCCAGCCAGCCATCGGTTGGCATCCTCTGGACCTCGACAGGAACAACCCTTGCCAGATTCTTCGACAAAAGCCCCCTGTAAGCTGAATCACCATACTCGGCACTTATCCTTGTGAGGGGGAAGTTCCTGTCGGGATGGGCATAGAGAAACTCGAACAGTTCCCTTCGCTTGCTTTTACGCTTAAGGTGTGTATGGATTATCTCCTCGATAGGGGTCTTTTTTACATCGGGTGAAACCGTTATGTGCTTCTCGATATGTGGCTTTATCTTTTCCTTCTTCCTGATAGTTTTCTCGATATACCCATTGTCTATGAGAGCCTGCAGATTGAAATTCAAATTCGGCTTATTTACGAGTTTCCTTAGCTCACTGAGACTCAATTTCGTCCTGTTTGACAGGGAGTTGACAATCTTTTTCTCGATGCTGTTGAGTTTTCTTTCGGGAATAGATATAAGGTGGAGCGTTATCTCGCTTTCGATATGCACGGATGCCGGTAGAGCGGATTTCAGCACCAGTCCGAGCGGTGCGAGGTAGTATTTTGCTACCCACTCGGATAAGCTCATTATCTCCTCTGTGAACGCCGGGAATGGTTCCACAATGTCCACGATGGACCGGGTCGGGATATCGAGCTTTTCATTTGCGGTTCCAATGACATATCCTATCCTGTATCCTTTCCCAAGTGGCACGAGAACACGGTATCCCCTCCTCACGATTCCCCTTATCTGCCCAGGAATACTGTAGGTAAAACTTTTGTCTACCGGAACCGGTAGAACTACATCAGCATATTTCATATCCTGCCATTATGGGATGTTGGAAGAGCCAATGGAGTCAAAACAAGTATATCAAATTATTTCCGATTGTCAAATTGATTTTCTACATTTTCCTGAAATCCCGCGAAAGCCCTTGCATACAACCTGTCAAGTGGGGTCTTTTCCACGAGGAAAATAAGCAATGCGGAGGCGAATATACTCCAGAAGATGACGGCGTAGACGATGTTCTGTGCAGGTTCACTGCCAGAGATACCCTGAAGTGGCAGGAGTGCGGCGAGGACAGCGGCGGCAAGCCCTTTCGGAACTATGACGGACATAATGGTGGCATCGCGGATGGATGTCGACTCCGGCATAAGATACCTTATCACAACTAACCTTCCAGAGTATATTACAATGGTTATCATAAGCCCCATAAGGATTGATGGGATATCGGTTATATTCATCGAGATGCCGATATACAGGAAGAAAAATGTCTTGAGCAGGAATGCGCCTGCGCTGAATGTCATCTTCTCTGTTTTGGAAAACTCCGATGCTTTGTATGAGTATTTCTTCAGGAAGCTGATGTGTCTGATGTTCACCACTGTTAGACCGAATGCAAGTGATGCGATAGCCCCGCTGTAGCCGAGGAACTCTGTTATTCCATACAATATAAATATGAATGCGAATGTGGTGAACAGGTTATCTGGGAAGCGTCGGACGGTCCTTAGGATGAGTGACCATAGAAAAGCACCCACGGCGCCCAGGAAGGCTGCAACAACAAATGAAGCGAGTATCTGCCCGATTATCTCCCCGGGGGCGATCTGCCCCTCCTTTACCGCATTGAATATCCCGATAGTCAGCACCACGCACAGCACATCTGTCAGGGCGGATTCCATCGTGAGAACTGTCTTCGGCACATCACCTATCTTAAGCCCAGATATCATTGGCACGACGACGGCAGAGGATGTTCCAGCGAGTATCACACCGCAGAGTATCGCCACGAGTAGATTTCCCGACAAAAAGAAATAGACAAGAAGCGATATTAAAATTGCCGAGAGAACGAATGTTCCCAGTGTTACGGAAGCCGTTTCCTTGAGTGATTTCTCGAGTGATTTGATGGAAAGCTCTGTCCCGGCATCGAAAAGTATCACGATGAGAGCGAGGGTAGCAAAAACATTCCCGAGCTTTCCGAGGTCGGCAGGGGAAACAATATGAAATACAGGACCCACCAGTATTCCGATGAGCATAAGGATAAGCACATCGGGAATCATAGTCTTCTCGAACAGAACCACGAGAAAGTGTGCAAGGAATATTGCGAGCCCGATGGAAAAGATTATTGTTGCCAACTCTATTCCTGAAAGAAGACGGAATCCTTCTTATCTAATATAGAGGAATATTCTTTGGATGTTTTGGCAAACTCCTCGATGAGTTTCTTTGCGTTCTCGACATTCTTCTCTTCGAGAGCCTGCGAGAGTTTGTATGCGACCTTTGCCGCATCTGTTCTCCCATTTTTCTGCAGGGTTATCGCAAACTCCTGCCAGGCGAGATAGTTTGTTATATCCTTGTTTATCAACTCCCACAGCACAGGTTCCGCTTCGCTGTATCTCTCCTGCCGTTCGAGGCAGATGGCAAGATTGTAATAGGCATCCGTCATATCTGGGTTGAGTTCCCTCGCTATGCGGAAATATTCCTCTCCCTTGTCGAACCTCTGCATCTGGAATGCAATTATACCGAACTCGAAGGCGAGGTTTGGCTTGAGTGTGTCTGTGTCCGGGCTGTATTCGAGTGCCTCATCCATATTTTTTACTGCTGCCTTCATCTCTCCAAGGATACCGTGTGCTCGTGCGAGGAGCTTATGCACAACGGGGTTCCTTGGCTCTGTGGATATGAGCTTGTTCAAAACATCGATAGATTTCCTGGCATCTGTTGTATCGCCTGATGCAAGATACTCGCTTGCAAGCATAAGTCCCTGCTGTATGTCTGTCGTGTCGAGAGCAAAAGCTTTCTCCGATTCTTCGATTGCTTTTTCTTCGTCGCCGAGTTTTGAATAGAAGTAGGCAAGGTTCTTGTGTGCCTCGATTCCGTCAGGTCTTATCTTCTCGGCAATGAGTGTGAACCTGAAAGCCTTCTCGAAATCCTCCTTCCTTCCATAGCTTATTCCCTTATTTATGGCGTCAGAGTATTTACTATTTTTCCATTTTTCTATCTCGGGGATAAGGGATGAGTCGAGCTCAGCTGCCTTATTGAATTCTATCAGCATAAGCTCGAATGAGTCCTTCTCCGCATACACCTTCCCGAGCAGAAAATGAGCCTCAGGGTTTGCTGGGTTATTCTCTATCTCGATTCTGAGTTGCTCGAGGGCTGCATCGAAGTCCTGCTCCTGAATATACACCTTGGCAGATGTCATCTCCTTGGACTGACAGGCGAATATTAAAAAGGGAATAAATAATACAACCCAGATATACTGCTTCATTTTTTCCTCCTATCTTTTTAGCTATATAGGGAAATTTGATTAAAAGTTAATTAAAAATCCTCTCTTGGCAAGCATTTTTTCCTCCTGCGATTTTAGTTGACTTTTTTCTTTAAAATATATATTTGATACAACTCCCTGAATGGGGCATTCTAAACTAATACAATATGAAAGGAAGGGAAATATGTCGAAGATTCTTACCAGAGAAGAGGTTGCTTCCCTCGAAGCCACGAGGGTGCACGAGATTATATCCAATGTTATGCTCGCCGATGGGTTTGACCTCGTCTGCGACCTTTCAAAAAGCAAGGGGGTATATCTCTACGATGCGAGGGAGAAGAAATGGTATCTGGATATGTTCAGCTTCTTCGCCTCGCAGGGTCTTGGGTTCAACCATCCGAAGATGACGGAGCAGGATTTCCTCGAAAAACTCACTCGTGCGGCGGTTATGAAGCCGAGCAACTCTGACATCTACACGGTCGAAATGGCACAGTTCGTCGCAACATTCAACAGGGTCGCTTTCCCTGATTACGGGAAGCATCTGTTCCTCATATCCGGTGGTGCACTCGCTGTTGAGAATGCACTGAAGGTAGCATTCGACTGGAAGGTTCAGAAAAACTTTGAAAGAGGATATAAAGAGGAGCGTGGGCACAAGGTTCTTCATTTCCGCGAGGCGTTTCACGGCAGGACTGGCTATACACTCTCTTTAACCAACACTGACCCTATCAAAATAAGGTACTTTACCAAGTTCGATTGGCCGAGGGTGATAAACCCGAAGATAACATTCCCGCTCGAGGAGCATCTCGATGAGGTGAAAAAGCTTGAGGCACAAGCAATAGACGAGATATATTCCGCTTTCAAAGAGAGCCCTGATGATATTGCGGCAATTCTCATCGAGCCTATCCAGTGTGAGGGAGGAGACAACCATTTCCGACCGGAGTTCCTGCAAAAGCTCCGTAAGATAGCGGACGAGAATGATGCAATGCTCATCTTCGACGAGGTTCAGACAGGTGGCGGAGCGACAGGGACTATGTGGGGCTACGAGCAACTTGGTGTTGAGCCGGATATATTTGCCTTCGGGAAGAAA
>NATO01000091.1 GCA_002085385.1 candidate division Zixibacteria bacterium 4484_93 | reverse complement strand
CCTCCACCTTTGAGGTGATACTTATTGACCCTGCTTATCCTTCCGCTCCCGTTCCGGGGGATAACGGCGAGCTTATAGTCAAGTATAAGACCATTGCCTCCGGAGTTCTGACATCTTCTACCGTTGGTGTAAGGAGAGATGATGCGGAATACACCCAGTATGTTTATAATGGAACTTATGACACCGAGGCAGACGGACTTGAGGACCAGAGTGCCATCGAGTTTGTTCCTGTCGAACCGCATCACGCGGTGATTGCCGGCAATGTGAACCTTGTCGGTAGAACGGACAACGGAGGAGCAGAGGTGCTTGTTGTTGAGCTCGGGAGAGCTACCCATTCTGCGTCACCGACGGGCGATTACTCGATATCCGTTCCGCCCGGCTCATATACCGTGGTTGCATCCTGCCCCGGTTTCTATCCAGATACTGCTTATGGTGTATCTGTGGCTCTCGACGATACAGCATTTGTGAATTTTGTGCTCGAGCCGATGCCGATAGGATATATACAAGGTCTTGCCGACCTCTCCGATACCGGTCCCTATGGTGACCCCTGGATTGCTATAGATATCGGTGGCACACACGATACTCTCCTCTATACCGCCACGGGAGGAGCCTACCTCGCTGGACCTCTCGAATCGGGAAGATACTCAATAGTCGCCTCATATCCTGGGTATGGCGTAGAGGTGGTATATGATGTGGAGGTTGTCTCCAATGAGACGACTTATGTTGCCGACATTATCCTCGACCCGCAGACCCCCGACTGGACAGAGGACTTTGATACGGATGATGGCGGTTTTGTTGTGGGTGAAGGTGCTTTCTGGGAGTGGGGAACGCCCTCTGGAACGGGACCCGCTGCGGCTCATTCTACACCATACTGCTGGGGAACGGTCATTGGTGGAGACTATGGTATGGACTATGCTTCCTGGCAACTGACCGTCCATCTCGATAGACCGTATGCCTATCTCTCCTTCTGGCACTGGTATGATATGGAGAATTATCTTACGACAGGGTATGATGGAGGAGTTATCTTGGTATCCACCGACAACGGTGATAACTGGTGGCTCCATTACCCGGAGGGAGGCTATCCTACAGTGATTTCCACTTCCTTCGGCAATGTTCTTGGTGGTCTACCTGCTTATTCAGGCAGTAGCAGCGGCTGGGAGCAGGTCTGGCTCGACCTCTCAGTGTATGAGGGTAATGCTACCGACATTATGTTCTGGTTCGCCTCCGATGGGTCCGTAAATAATTATCCCGGCTGGTATCTCGATGACTTCGAGGGATATGGCTGGCCCACCGGTGCTGTCAAGGGATATGTCGTGGACATCGAGACGCACGAGCCTGTCTACAACGCAAGGGTTAAGTGCGGTCCAGGTGTGACCTACTCGGGTACAGGCGGTGAGTTCTTCCTCGATAATGTTCCTGCCGGTGCAAAGCAGGTAGTCGGAACAAAGATGGGATATTTCCCTGGATTTGCTGCCGCAAATGTTTATGAAGGCGATACGACAGAGGTAATTATCCGGATGACTCCGCTTCACCTTACGCCATCCGACCATATAACGGGTGAGGTGACCTATGGGACAGTCGATTCTGTTCCCGTGACGATATGCAACCCGACCGACCAACCTATCGAGATATATGTCAGTCCTGAGGCGATAATGCCCTTCACGAAATCGCTTTCATTCGACGACGGTATCTCTGCTTCCTGTGTTGATAGGAGCCTTTCGAGGACGCTTGCTACAGGCGATATTGTCGATTCCTTCCGTGTTGACCCGCTCGCAGGTATCGTTACCGATTGGGGCATCGGAATTCAGAATGATAACTACTACTGGGTTACCGATATGGCAACGAACAGGTTCTTCAAGTTCTCCACCGCTGATGGCTCATTTACAGGTGAGGTCGCTTACGCTTATTGGCTCCCTGATACCGCTATCGCCCTCAACCTCACCGACCCTGCTCATATCTGGGATCAGATGGGCGAATTTGGTATAGCGTATGACCCTGTCGAGGATGTTTTCTATCTCGGCTCGTCTGACTACTTTATGTATGGAGGTGTCCTTCTTGGCACGCCTATCTATAAGGTGAGGGGCAAGAGCTGGCCCAATCCAGGCACCATAATCGATAGCCTCAACTACTTCTACACGGGTGGTCTGGCGTTCCATCCCGGCAGGAGGACAATCTGGGTTGCAGAACTGGGTATGGATATCTGCTACGAGATGGACTTCGAGAACAAGAGGATAATCAGCTCGTTTACGCTCCCCGGTGATGGTTCGGGGCTGTTCTCGACTGGTGGACTCGATATCGACAGTGAGGGCAGGTTCTGGTTCCACTCGCGTGTGACCCACTATGTCTACATCATCGATTCCGGGCATGCCACCCTCCCGAACGGATTGTCGGTTTATCCGCCCGCAGGTGTCATTCCGCCAGGTGAATGCTATACATTCTATATAATATATGACGGCAGCCTCGACCTGATACCAGGGACATACGAGTTCCCGATTTACATCTTCCTCGATGACGATGAGAGTCCCAATGCATTTATAGCGACCATCGAAGTGAATCCAGCAATTCACAAGGACTGGAATTTGATATCTGTTCCTGTTGAGGCTGAGCCGAACAATGTCAGTATGCAATTGCGTGATGATATATCGCCGTGGTATGCCGACCCGTGGCGTTCCCTTATCTACAAATACGATTCCGAGGACAGAGAGTTTGTTGTTCCAACATCGTTCGATATCGGCACAGGCTATTTCCTCTGGTCCTGGTTCGACGACTCCCACTTCGATGTTTCCGGTGAGCCGTTCACGAGGGATACAACATTTGTCCTGCCTTATACCGAAGCCTCGACCGGCTGGTATATGATGGGGAATCCCTACAGTAAGCTCGTTGACTGGCACGCTGTCTGCGATGACCCGGAGTTTTCCGGTATGGGAACATCCTATTATGTCTGGCTTGGTGACCAGTGGGGGTTCTACTACTATAATCCAGCGACAGGTATAGGTTTTGGGGTTCCAGCCGGTATGGTCGACAGAATGCTCGACCCATGGGTCGGTGTCTGGGTGCAGGTCTCCGATGTGGAAGAGGGAGGAGTTCTTCCGTTCAGGTTCGAGGGAGGAGTACCACTCGCCAAGACAACAGGCACAAGACTGTTCAAGAGAACAGTGGTAGTTGATAACATCGGTATAGAGATTGTTGCGAGTAGAGCCGGCATGGAAGACCCCTGTGTTATGGCAACATCGGAGGGTGCTTCTGACGGGTTTGACCCATACTACGATATGCGTCACATACCTGCTGGATTTGTCCCATCAGGACAGACTTTCATCTCCTATTTTGTCGCTTCTGACTCTGTGCTGGCGGTCGACAACAAGGCACCTCTCGAGACATCTGTGCCAAAGGTATGGAGCTTCCATATCGAGGCTTATGGTGATGTAACGAGCCTTGGCACTATGACCATCAGCTGGCCCACGGATGGAGAACTCTTTGTGCCGACAGAAGGATACTCCGTTATCCTGCACGATATCTCCACCGGAGCGGATGTCAATATGGTAGAGGAACCCTCTTACACCTTCCACGAGTCAGGAGACACGCGGGACTTTGAGATTGTCGTTACCAGGATAGCAACCGAGGTTGAACAGCCGGCTATTCCTGCTACCTATGCACTCTCGCAGAACTATCCTAATCCGTTCAATGCTGCGACAGCTGTGAACTATGCACTTCCTGAGGATGCGGATGTTGTGCTCGAGATTTACAACCTGCTCGGGCAAAAGGTGGTTACCCTCTTGAACGAGACCCAGGAGGCAGGATACTATTCTATCATCTGGGATGGAATGGATGCCAAGGGCACGCCTGTTGCAACAGGGGTGTATCTGTATAAGCTTCGGGCTGGCAACTTCGTTGAGACGAAGAAGATGATACTGCTCAAATAAACGAGCGGGTTATATCGAGGGGGGCGTCGCTGCCGGCGCCTCCCGGAAAGATAAAGGAGGTTGTCGGTTGAAATACTCGGTCGCATTTCTGCTTATTCTACTCTTCGTTGGAACCCTTTTTGCCCAGGGGACCGATACGGTGACGACAGTGCTTTCGAGGGGATGGAATATGTTCTCCACATCCCTTATCCCCGACCCGGTCTCTATTCCAGTTCAGCTCCGCGGGCAGATACCGTCTTTTAGTATGGGCAGCGGGCCGACGGGTGAGGGAAGTTTTATCTACAGATATGACCCATCGATTGGCGAGTTCCGCGTGCCAACGAACTTTCAGCTTTTCGAGGGGTATTTCCTCTGGAGTACATTCGATAGCACCGAGATAGATATCTCGGGCTATTCTGTGGAAGAGGATACATTTTTTGTCCTCCCTTACTATGATGCTGGCTGGAATCTGGTCGGAAATCCGTATCCTGTCCCTCTCTCCTGGACAGCGATATGGCTTTCTTCTCTGAATATGCAGAGGGTATATTTCTACTGGGAAGACAATCAGATGAAGTTTTATGACCCGCTTTTCCCGTGGCTATCCACGGGTGAGGATTGGATTCCGGTTTGTAGAGCGTTCTGGGTCAGAGTGTTTGGGCCCGAATATGGAACGCTGAATTTTACTCTACCTGCTCGAATGAAAACCACCATCCCCGAGCCGTCCTGGGAGTTTGTAGGGCACTTCACTGTTAGTTGTGCCGGTTTCACGGATGCTTCCAATATCATTGCGACATCGCCTCTCGCCCTCGATGGAGCCGATGAACTCGACTGCCAGAAGCCGTTTTTTGAACTACCCGATGCTCCTCTTCCCGTCTTTGCCTACCTCGATGGAGATGAACCTCTGTGTGTGGATGCGAAGAGCACATCGGGGGAGCCCAGCTGGTTGCTTGTCGTTACGGGTGAGAGCGGTCCTGCTACGCTCGGCTGGGATATTGTCTGCCCCGAGGGATATCGAGTTGGCATCCGCGATCTGACCCGCGGTGTGGAGATAGACCCGCTGGATGCCACAGAGTATAGCTTTTTCAAGGGTGATGGGGAATATATATTTGAGATACATCTTGCGCGGATGCTCGGAACAGGAAGAGAACCGGTTCCCGGCAGGTTTTCTCTTCAGGCATTTCCCAGCCCGTTTAACTCCTCCGTTAAGATATACTATAATCTCCCCGAAGGAGAGGATTTCTCCCTCGAGGTTTTGAACATATCAGGTGAGCGGATTGCCGTTCTCGATTGTGCTGCATCTTCTGGATATGCTGTCTGGAGTGCAGATGGCAATCCGACAGGGATATATTTTGTCCGATTGGTTTCGTCTGATGTGAGTTTGGCGAAGAAGGTTCTATTTATCAAGTAACTTCAAGGAGGTTCGCAATGTTAAGAACGGTTTTCGCTGCTGGAGCGGTTCTTCTGAGCGCGGTGGCAGTCTTTGCACAGGGTGTACCCTCCGGACCATCCGGTGTTCCGATTGGTCCGCTGGCAATTCCTGTGATAGCTGTCGGTGCCGCTGGCTACGGAGTTTATCGACTCATCAAGAGGAAAAAGTAGAGAAATCTGGTAGCTTTATGGGGGAGTGTTCTTCTGCTCCCCCTCTCCTACCTCTCCCCTATGGCAAGCAAAAAAGGGAGGAAATCCGGGGGAGCAAAGACACGGGTGTTGGTCTTACGCTTCCTCATTTCTATGATACTCTTTATCGTTGCAGAGTATCTTCTTCTCTATGTTCTCCCTCCGGAATCTTTCAGAACTGCCCCAATCAACTTCACAGCAGGGCTGTTTTTCAGGATACTCGAGCTTCTCGGCTTTTCCGCCTCCCTATCAGGTGCTGTGATTCAACTGAGGCATATATCCCTTGAGATTGTGTATGAGTGCACAGGAGTGTTTGCATTTTTTATCCTGTCGGGGGCAATTCTTGCTTACCCTTCTCGTGGGTGGCACAAACTCCTGGGACATATAGTCGGTCTCCCAGCAGTATTTATCTTGAACATTATAAGGCTCGTTGTCCTTGCGGTGATTGGTGAGTATTTCTCCCTGTCGGTTTTTAATTTTGTTCACGAATATCTCTGGCAGATAACATTTATCGTGGTTGTTCTGCTGTTTTGGGTGCTATGGATAGACAGGGTGGTGGAGCATGCTAAGGGATAAACTCCTGTTCCTTGCAAGATTTTTCGCTTCTGCTATTGTTTTGTTTCTTCTCTGGTTTTTCGTAAGGGATGCCTATATATCTGTTGTTGGGAGGATTTCTGTCTGGCTTTCCAGTATCTTCTCACTGGGAAAACTTGAATATCTTGTCACGCGCTCTGGTAAGCTTTTCGTTCGCTCATACGCTATGAGAGCGGATTTCTCCGTTTCGGCAAACCCGGTTGTAGCGAATATTATCCCGTTCTGGGCGCTGCTTGTTGCCTCGAAGAATATACACTGGAACAAAAAGTTAAAGGATGCCCTGCTCGGGTTTGGAATACTTCTTCTCTTTCATATAGTTGCACTATCGGTTATTATCCTTTTCGTCGAGAGCGGCTCGACCACCCTCGAGGGGATAAAGGTGTTCATCGATGCACTACTTCTTGCCTTCCTGCCGTTCTTCCTGTGGATATTCTTTGCTGGCAGAGAGGTAAGCTTCGATAGGATGTTTGAATGATAAAAAGCCTTACAGGGTTTGGTAGTGCCTCTTTTGAGGCGAATGACATATTTGTCGAGACGACCATTAGCTCGTTTAACAGCCGTTTTTTGAGCATCTCTGTGAAGCTTCCACCCCGTTTCCAGGAGATGGAGCACAGGGTCGATATGCTCATCCGTGAGAGGCTATCGAGGGGAAGGATAACAGCTGTTATCAAGATTACACCTGTCAGTATGAAGGAACTTGTCTCACCGACACTCGATATGCCTCTTTTTAATGAGTATGAGAAGATAATTAAAAGCGTTCTGGGGAAAGATTCTCTCCCCGATGATGTGAAGGTCGGTATCTTGACCGCTTTCCAGGATATCATCAGGCTCGATAGGAGCCGCTCTCTCGATGAGATGGTCTGGGAACCTGTGTCCTGCTCGCTTGTCGAGGCTTTTGAGGAGCTCGACAGAATGAAAAAAGAAGAGGGGAAAAACCTTTCAGCCCAGATTGAAGCAGGTCTGGATAAACTCTCATCATCCATCGAGCGGATAGAAAATATGGCAGAGGGAGGGAAAAAGCTCGTTCTGGAGAAGCTTCGCCAGGATGCAAAAGAATTATTCTCGGATGTTTCTATCTCCGAGGAGAGAATGGGTTCGGCGATGCTCGTTTTACTTCAGAAGATGGATATAAAGGAGGAGATAGTTCGGTTTAGAAGTCATATATCTCAGATGCGGAAGCTTCTTCTCTGTGATGAGCCGGTCGGTCGAAGGCTGAATTTCCTTCTGCAGGAATTGCACCGGGAGGCAACGACAATCGCCTCGAAGAGCAGTCAGCAGGAGATAATAGATGAGACCATCTCGATGCGCACCGTGATTGAACAGCTCCGTGAGCAAGCCCAGAATGTTGAGTGATTTTTGCTTGGGAAAATAAATTTTGACATTTTCTCGTTTTTGAATATATTTGTTCGTCAAAATTGCCTCGATAGATAAGAAACTCATTATGGATAGTGGGAGTAGGGTAAGTTATAAGAAAGAAGAGGGGCTTCTTTTGGTCATATCAGCCCCCTCGGGAACGGGTAAGACCACCGTCTGCAGGGCGCTCGTGGATAAGCACCCGGAATTTATATTATCTATTTCTGCAACTACCAGAGCTCCCCGGCCTGGCGAAAAGGACGGTAGGGACTATTATTTTATGAGCAAAGATGAGTTTCTAAGGAAGCTGTCACAGGGATACTTTGTCGAACACACACAAATTTATGGGAACCTGTATGGCACACCCATAAAAGGGGTTAAGGAGGCACTCCTGTCCG